>NZ_FUYN01000002.1:150342-450342 GCF_900168025.1 Acetoanaerobium noterae
TGTCGCCCCTCACGCAGGGGCGTGGATTGAAATTATAATGAAGATGGAATTACAGGAACTATTCCTCGTCGCCCCTTACGCAGGGGCGTAGATTGAAATCTCAAAATCTATATTTAAGGAAGTGTTGAAAAGCCACTCATGAGTGAGGGGGTAGATTTGAAGATTATGTTGTATATGTTTAAAAGATACTTGAAATCTTCAATAAAAAAATAGTACTGGCATAAAGTACTATTTTTTTTGTTGCTTATTTGAGTATAAAGTTTTATTTTCCTTGCTTGTGAATAATATATAAAGTTATAATGAAAAAATAACTTGAAAAAAAGATACGATTTGAGAATAAAGTTATAAAACTAGAATACTATATATATTTGAAATGTATATTAAAATTTTTGAAAAGGAGAGGATATATCATAAAAAAGTTTATTATAAAGCTATACTTGTATACCATTATAGCCGCTCTTATTGCGATAGGATTAATATTTAGTCTATTTAAGACTTTTGATACACGTTTACTTGAGGAGATAGAAAAAAATCTTACCATAGAAAACGAATACTATAAAACTAGTATTAGCTCACAATTAGAAAAAAAGTCTGAAATAATCAATAATTTAAGTACATATATGGAGTCGAAACGTCAGCTGGATTATGATGAATTGCTAGATTACATGAAGGCAATGCTGAATAAAAATAGCAATATTGAATCGATATATTTTGGTTCAACAGATAATTTACTTGTAAATGGAAGTGGATGGATTCCGCCAGAGGATTTTGATTTAAGAACTAGACCGTGGTATGTAAAAGCGATAAATCATGGAAAATTAGTTATTACAGATGTATTTTTAAATGCGACCAGTGAGAAGCATATCATTACTATTGCAAAACCTGTGTATAGTAATAAAGGTCAAGTTATAGGGGTTTTAGGGGCTGATTTATCATTGGATTCAATCGTAGATATGATTTCAGTTCAAGATGACTCTTATGGGGAGTTCTTTATACTAAATGAAGAGCTTGAACTCATTGCTAAATCTAGAACACAAGATGGTGGAAAATCAATTCTTGAAGATACTTCTTTAAAAATATCAAGCAATATATCAAGCATAGGAACTTCAGTAGCAGAAGCCACTCTAAATAATGAAAAGGGTTATGTTTCTATATCCAAAATTGATGGAACAAATTTATATGTAGGTGTATTCAATCCAATAAAAAGCTACAACTATTATGATACACAGTGGAGAAATATCTTAATTATCTCAGTTATATTTCTAGTAGGGTTACTGCTTATAATGTTCCTTATTCAAAATAAAATCATAATAAAACCAGCGTATACATTGGAAAATGACATAAAACAGATATCTGTCACAGATAATATAAATTATAGACTGGAAGAGTTAAAACGTGACCCTTTTGAAAATATCAGAAAAGCAGTAAATGCAAGGCTTGCTCAGACTGAGGTTTATTTTAGTGATTTACTTGAAAGCAAGCTATTACTTGAAAAAAGCCAAAAGAGAAATGCTGCTATAATAAATGTACTACCCGACATAATCTTCATGTATGATTCAAAAGGAGTTTTTATTGATTGCCAAACAAATGATGAAGCTGGACTTGTTTTAAGCAAAGATTTGTTTATAGGAAAAAATATAAGTGAGGTTATGCCTCCTGATATTTCTGAAAAAGCTATAATGAGTATTACTAAAACTATAGCAACAGGGCAGCTGCAAAAATTTGAATATAATATTAATATAGATGGCTCAGAGCGAACCTATGAAGCGAGAATGGTAAAAAGTAATGATAATGAAGTACTAGCTATTTCAAGAGATATTACTTCAGAAAAGCAAGAACAAGAATATATTCTAAAGCTAACATACAAGGATCAATTAACAGGACTCTACAATAGAAGGTACTATGAGGAGCAAATTGAAAAGCTAAGTGGAAGTGAGTTTTTGCCTCTTGCTATTATTATGGTTGATGTCAATGGACTAAAGCTTACAAATGATGCTTTTGGACATCATATTGGAGATGAATTATTAAAAAAAGTAGCTAAAAATCTAATATCGTGTGATTCCAAAGGAGGCTTTGCATGCAGAGTAGGTGGAGATGAATTTTTAATGGTATTTCCAAATACTGACGAGAAAGAGGCTGAATATATTGTTGATAAACTATATGGGCTAGTAAGTGCTGAAAGATTAGAAAATATAGTTATATCAATATCAGCTGGATGGCAAGTTAGGACTGATGAAAATCAATCTATACGAGACACTCTTATAAAAGCTGAGAATCACATGTTCAGAAAGAAAATAGTTGAAAGCCAAAGTATGAGAAATCAAACTGTAAATATAATCATGCAGACCCTAAGTGAGAAGAACGAGAGAGAAAAAAGACATTCTGTAGAGGTTGCAAAGTGGGCAAAAGAGATAGGCGTATCTATGGGATTAAGTGTTCAGAAAGTAAAGGAGATAGAGCTAGCTGGACTACTTCATGATATAGGCAAAATAGCGATTAAAGAAGATATTTTAAATAAGCCTGGCAAATTAACAGAAGAAGAGTATGACGAGATAAAAAGACATCCTGAAAGTGGATATCATATTCTAAAGTCTGTTGATGAGTATTCATCGCTTGCTCAGTGCGTCCTCGAACATCATGAGAGGTTTGATGGAAAGGGATATCCAAAGGGTATAAAAGGAAGTCAAATATCTCTGATAGCTAGGATAATAGCAGTAGCAGATGCTTTTGAAGCTATGATAGCTCAAAGACCATATAGGAAGTCTTTAACTGAGGAGATGGCTATCGAAGAAATAAAGAAAAATTCAAATACACAATTTGATCCAGAAGTGGTGACTGCTTTTTTAAAAATATTTGATAAAAGCTAATAAATAGTAAAAGCCATAAGAATTAGAAATGTATTGTTTGATTTCTAGTTCTTATGGCTTTTTTTATATCAAGTATTGAAGCATTATTGTTGCAAGTCCTAGGAAAAAGAAAAAGCCTAGAACATCAGTTACAGTAGTTACAAATACAGCAGAGGCTAGAGCAGGGTCTATGCCTACTTTTTTTAGCAGAATTGGAACTAGGTATCCAGATATAGTAGCTACTATGAGGTTAAGTAGCATTGCAGTTCCGATTACAAAGCCAAAGACAAGACTGCCTACCCAGAAATATCCCAGTACTCCAACTACTAATCCAAGACAAAGTCCATTTATGATTCCTATAGCTATTTCTTTTTTTAAGATATCAGCTTGATTTTCATAGCTAATTTCCCCTATGGCAATACCTCTTATGATTAATGTAAGTGTCTGAGAGCCTGCGTTTCCTCCCATACCTGCAACCATAGGCATGAAGGTAGCAAGAGCTACTATCTGAGCGATAGTATTTTCGAAAAGACTTACGGTTTTAGCAGCTAGGGTAGCTGTTACGAGGTTTACTAAAAGCCATGGGAGACGAGATTTGATAGCTCCTATGACGGTACCAGCTACTTTTTCCTCTTCATCTAGTCCAGCAAGTCTGAACATATCCTCTGTATACTCTTCTTTCATTATTTCCATTACGTCATCGACTGTTATTATACCTAGGATTTCTCCATTATGGTCTACTACAGGAATAGCCATAAAGCCGTATTTTTCAAATATATGGCTGACTTCTTCCTGATCCATATCTACAGGAGCACTTATGATATTTTCTATCATAATATCTTTTATGAGAGTGTCTGGAGTAGATACTATGATTTGTCTTAGAGGCACTACCCCTTTTAGTACATCTAGGTCATCAACTACATAAATATAATATGGAGTTTCTGAATCGGGAGCCATAGTTCTAAGGTAGTTTATGGTTTCATTTACTGTATCTGTTTCTTTTATGGATATGAACTCTGTAGCCATGATACCGCCGGCAGACTCGGGGTCATAGGATAGAAGGGTTTTTACTTCCTCCACTTCCTCAGTGTTCATATTAGTGATTATTTCATTTTGCTCATCTTCATCTAGGGTTCCAAGTAAGTCGACTAGCTCATCTGAAGACATTTCAGATATAATCTGAGCTTGTCTATTTTTAGAAAATAGAGAAAGCAAATTGAATTTTTCATCGTCCTCTGCATAATCTAGCAGTAAGGCTACATATTCGTCTGGAAGCTTTTCTAGTATTATGAGTGGATCATCGTCAAATTCTCCTAATGCTTCTAGAAAATCTACGGGATGGATTTCGTCTATTTGTTCCAATATAGTTTCAAATGGACTTTCTAAGATGAACTCCAGTATTTGATTTTTATCCTCCACAATACCACCAACTTTCTGTTTTGCATATATTACTTGATTTTCCTTTATTTTAAAGCTTTACAAAGCGTATGTCTAGCAATTTAGATTATAAATGAGAAGGGAGCTTTTGCAAATATGTAATAATAAATCCTGAAGTTATAAAGAAACAAAAAATAATTTGAATAAATATTCAAATAGTAGTGGATTTTATCGAATATTTATTTATAATATGAATAAGGTCATATAGTAGGAGTGTGGTAGGAATGGCAAGGGAAATTATTACTACGGATATCGATAAATGTATAGGGTGCAACAAGTGTATCAGGGTATGTCCCCAGTTACTTGCAAACAAGGTAGTTGACGAAAAAATCGTCGTTGATAATCAGTACTGCGTAGTATGTGGAGAATGCATCAAAGCATGTGAACATGATGCTAGAGGCTATATAGATGACAGTGAACGCTTTATGAAGGATTTAGCTAGTGGAGTTAGCATTGCGATGATTGTCGCTCCAGCTTTTATGCTCAATTATCCCAAAATCTACAAGAAGGTGTTTGGGTGGCTAAAATCAAAAGGAGTAAAGTTCATATACGATGTTAGCTTTGGAGCAGATATAACTACATATTTATACATGAAAGCTATAAAGGATAAGAAGCTATCTACAGTAATAGCTCAGCCCTGTCCAGTCATAGTGAAAAGCATAGAACAGTACTATCCTAATTTGCTAAAATACCTCAGTCCTATAGGCTCGCCTATGCACTGTACAGCTGTTTATCTAAAGAAATACGATAGATTTGCTGGGAAAGTTGCAGCACTTTCGCCGTGCATAGGAAAAGCAAATGAGTTTGAAAAGGATAAATCCATAGATTACAATGTGACGTTTGTAGAGCTCATGAAGCTGTATGAAAAGGAAGGTGCTGGGCATAAGGAGGCTGATTTTGATTCTCCAGAAAGTCTTGTTGGATTTTGGTATCCTTCACCTGGAGGGCTGAAAGAAAGCGTAGAGCAGGTTTATGGAAAAGGTTTTCATATTAAGAAGATAGAAGGACCTAAGCTCACTCAAGAATATCTAGAAAGCATAAATAAACACTCTGGGTACTTGCCTCAGCTTATAGATATTTTAAATTGCTCAGAGGGGTGTATAGGAGGGACAGCAACTGACCATGATATAAGAGTCGATGAAATGGAAAAGATGCTTTATCTTAAGACGGAAGAAATCCACAGCAGAAGAAAGAACATGCTTAAAAAACTGACTCCAGCAGAAATAGTAAAGAGTTTTGATGCAAAATTAAAGCTAGAGGATTTTGTGGTTACATATGAGGATAAGCATAAGGACATAAGCTATTCTCAAAAAGATTTAACTCCTATATATAAAAGCATGCTAAAGGAAACAAAGGATGAAATAACCTTAAACTGTGCTGCCTGTGGCTATGAAACCTGTGAGCATATGGCAATTGCTATAGATAGAGGAAATAATGTAAAAGAAAACTGCATCCAGTACAACAAAAAAGTTCTAGAAGAGGACAAGAAGCTGATTGAAATAGAGCATGAAAAGACAGAAGATTTGCTCGAAAATATCAGTCATCTATCTGATAAAAGACAGCGCTTTGTTGAAAAGCTAAACAGTGATATATCAAACATAAATCAAGTAATAGCTGAAATATCTCAGGCAACAGATAGCAACACCTCGGATTTGGCAGAAATAAGCCAGCAGATTGACAGCTTAAATGTTGCATCGGAGCATTCTCTAGGGAGCATGAAGTCGTTAATATCAGCTTTTGAAAGCTATTATCATATGTCTCAGGATATAGTATCCATTGCAAATCAGACGAATCTACTGGCACTTAATGCTTCTATTGAAGCAGCTAGAGCAGGAGAATCCGGAAGGGGATTTGCGGTAGTTGCCGATGAGGTTAGAAAGCTAGCTGAAAGCTCTACACTTACAGTGTCTCAGGCTCAAAATAACAATATTAAAATAGAATCAGCTCTTAAGAGCTTTGATGATATGGTTCACAAGCTAAAGGACTCAGTAGCCGAGATAGGCTCAAGAGTTAGCAATGTGTTTGCTTCTATAGAGCAAACGAATGCATCGATGCAGGAACTAAGCTCGACTACAGAGATTCTAAAGGATGAAGCGAAAAAAATGCAATAATGAATATAGTTATTTCAGGTACCTTATAAAAGGTGCCTTTTTTTGTAAAAAATAGTATAATTTTAGACATAAAGTACTATTAATGAGTTATAATAAATGGTAAATACACTTTAACCTACGATTTAGGAGAAAACTCATGAAGTCAATTAAATCTCAAATACTCATATATCTGGTACTAGTAGCAGTCTTGATTTTTTCAAGCCTAGCTTATTTTAGCACCAAACAACTTGAGAAACTGAACCCTTATGTTGAGGCTCAGTATCTGGAGATAGCTACTGCGCGCTCAGACCAAATAAGCAAGGAGCTTACTGGAGCCCTCGAGCAAGTTAAGATGTTAAGCCAGTCAAATGTAGTGCAAGATATGAATAAAGATGAAATGATGGACTTTCTTACAAGCGTAAATCTTGGGGACAAATATAGAAACATGAGCTTTTCTGATATAGAAGGAAAAGGGATGAACACCAAAGGTGTAGAGCTAGATATTTCTGAGCAGGAGCAGTTTAAGGAAATTATTTTGGGAGATAAGGATTACTGGATTTCTGATCCCTTTATCAGTCCGTACATAGAGGAAAATATCCCAATCATAACTGTATCTCATGTAGTAAAAAGAGATGGTGTAAAGGTAGGGCTTATTAATGCAGTTTTTTCTACGGCTTTTTGGGATGAAGTAGTAGGTGGTATAGACGTAGGGAAAAGCGGATTTTCATGGATTTTAGATGACAATGGAAATATAGTTGCTCACCCTTCTAGGGATATTAGCATACATACTAAAGCAACTCATTTAATTCCAAATCAAGAGGATATAGATAAAGTTATTAAGGATGAAAAGGGAACGATGATTTACACTTGTCCAGAGGGACATAAATTTATGGCTTCATTTTCAAATATAAAAGGCTCTCCTGGCTGGACATTTATAGTATCCATACCATATGAAGAAGCCTTTAGTGAAATAAGCACAATCATAGCATTTTTCAAGCGTATGACTCTTGTATATTTTATTATTGTTGCTTTTATTCTTTATCTTTATGCTAGAACATTATCAAAGCCTATCGAAAATCTTAAGAAGGTTTTTGAACGTGCGGCAAATGGAGATTTAAATGTAAAGGCGGATGAAAAAATTAATAATGAGCTAGGTGAAGCCGGAAAAAGCTTTAATGCGATGCTCTCTCATATAAAAAATCTCACATATAGAGATCCAGTTACTGGGCTTTATAATTTTAACAGCTTTATGCTAGAGCTTCCATACAAAATGGAAGGCTTAAGAGGGGAGTATGGAATAGCTTCTATTTCAATAATATCAATAGATGATTTTAAACGCATAAACAGTATAAGTGGATATCAAACTGGAAATAAAGTACTTGAAACTCTTTCGAAGAGAATACTCAACTTTAAGATGCCTTCTGAGATGGTGGCTAGGTATTTTGGCGACGAGATAATAGTATTTTTATGGGAAGCAGATTATGAAAGCTTAGAAAACAGGATAATCAAGCTCTGGCAGCTATGTGGTCTTCCTATAGATATGAATCAGCACAGATTCAGACTTAAAACTAGTATAGGAACCAGCATAATGTCTATGGAAAAAGGCAGCTACGATGAGGTAATTCACGAAGCTACCATGGCAAAGCTAAAGGTAAAAAATTCTGGTGGAAACGGATATGAATTTTATAATGAAGCCATCAGCAAGATGATTAAAGAAGAGGAAGAGCTAGATGATGCAATTTCAAAGGCTCTTGAAAAAGAGGAGTTCTACCTTGTTTATCAGCCTATAGTAGATATAACAACAAGTGAAATAATATCAAATGAGGCACTTCTTAGATGGGATAATGAAAGCTATGGCAGACTTCCTATACCTGTAGTTATTGAATTTGCTGAGAGAAAAGGCTATATAGAGGATATAGGATTTTGGATTCTAAAGGAAGCTTGTAGGCAAAATAAAGCTTGGCAGGACGAAGGACTTGGACTTACTGCTATTTCTGTAAATATATCAGTTCACCAGCTAGAAAAGCCGGACTTTGTGGACAAGGTAAAAATCGCTCTGGAGCTTTCTAATTTAGCTCCTGAGTATTTAGAGCTTGAGATAACAGAAACTACGGCTATGGAAAATGTAAACGAAAAGCTAGCAACTATGTTAAAATTAAAAAGACTAGGAGTAAAGATTTCAATAGACGATTTTGGAACGGGTTATTCTTCACTTTCTTACTTTACAAAATTTCCTATCGATACCTTGAAAATAGACAAGAGCTTTGTAAGAGATATGCTAGAGGATAGTAATGCGATGACTATCATAGATACAATAATAAATATGGCAAAGGCTATGGACGTTGCAATAACAGCTGAAGGAGTAGAGACACTAGAGCATATGGAAAAACTTAAAATCATGGGCTGCGATAAAATTCAGGGGTATTACATCAGTAAACCTCAGAAGGCATATGTATTAGAACAAATGCTTAAAAAATTACCTTAAGTTTTGTGTGAAAAATCATCAATGGGAGGGGGAGCCCAGTGATTAAGAATTTAGGTAAAAGAAAGCTTTCTATAAAGCAAGAGGTTTTTTATCTTGGCGTTGTTTTTTCACTGGTTACCTTACTTTTGTTTGGTGGCATACTTTGCACGAGCATTTATTACATGCAAGTAAATCATGCAAAGCAAGCACTTCACGATTCAAACTACCATATGGCTATGATAGCTAAAAATCAAAGCAGAGCCATATCAAATACACTTCAGGTGCTTTCAAACAATCCAGATGTAAGAACTGCTGGCTTAAGTGATGACGAAGCTTTAGTTTCAAAGGTGCGCTCACTTTATAGAGATTACTATAATTCAGATAAGAATATAATGTACATTTACTCTGGCTACGAAAATGGCAGGATAATCATAGATAACTGGGCATCACCACCAGAGTTTGATCCTAGAGAGAGACCTTGGTACAAACATGCAACGGATATAAAAGAAAATAAAGTAGTTCTAGGAAGAGCTTATCAAGATGCAAGCACTAAGCAGTGGCTTGTTTCTTCGAGTACTCCGCTGTATGGTATGGACGGAGAGTTTGTAGGCGTGCTTTCTATTGATAGAACAGTTGAAAATATGAGCAGTATTATAAATGAAAAAAATCTATACAAAAGCCAATATAGCTTTATTATAGATGGATATGGGAAAATCTTAGTTCACCCTAATCAAAATATGATTCAAAAGACTTTTTCATATTTTGGAGCTGAAGTGCCGTCGCTTAGTGGAGAAATCAACTTTGATGAGGGCGGAGAACCGTCATGGGCTTTTTACAGCGCTTTAGGAGACAGCGAATGGTATTTAGTTACCATAGTAAACAAGCACGAGGTACTGCTTCCTCTATATCAGACTATATTTATTCTAGCTGTGATTAGCATTATCATTGCACTGATGTTGGGAGCTTTTCAAAGTAGAGTTCTAAATACTAGACTTGGAAGGCCGCTTATAGTGCTAGGAAACAGAATAAGAAAGATATCAAATGGAGAGAATCTAGAAAAGCTCAAATATTATCATTCAAATCATGAGATAGTTGAGATAGCACAAAACATTGAAAAGCTAGCAAGCATTGCTGTTAAGGACAAGGAAGAAAAGCTGAAAACCATACTATTTTCAGTTGCAGATGGAGTAATAGCAACGGATAGAAAAGGGATAGTCGAGTTTGTAAATCCGGTAGCAAAGGCACATATAAATAGATTGGAAGATAGGATTGTAGGCAGAAAAATAGAAGAGATTTTCGACATATATAGTGAAACTGATAACTGCAAGGTGGCTGTAGGGCTTCCTAAATCATGGAGCGAAAATCAATATTACAATAAGGAATACTATGCCAAAATGAGAACTCAAAGTGGAGCAGAGATTCCAATAGAGTACAGCATTTCGCCTATTAAGGATTCGAAATCCAAAATAACGGGTATGGTTATAGTGTTTAGGGACTATACAGTGAAGAAGAAAAAACAGGAAAAGATAGAGTATATGAGCTATCATGATCCACTTACTGGCATCTATAACAGAAGATATTTTGATGAACAGATAATTGAGCTAGACAAAGAGGAGAATCTTCCACTTACCATAATATATGCTGATATAAATGGACTTAAGCTTGCCAATGATTTAAAAGGCCACGCAACTGGAGACAAGCTAATAAAGCTTGCTGCGAGCAGTATAAAAAAAGAGCTAAGAACAAATGATATTTTCTCTAGAATAGGAGGAGATGAGTTTGGAATAGTTCTTCCTCAAACTGGTGCTGAGGCTGCTGGACTTTTGATAGAGAGAATAAGAGCAAGTCTAGAGGATAAAAAGGTTGAAGGAATCTCCCTTTCCATATCCTTTGGCTATGCTACAAAATATAAGCCAGAGGAGAAGATAAGCAGTATAATTACTGATTCAGACAGCAATATGTACAGTAATAAAATAACAGAAAGTGCAATCTTTAAGAAAAATACTATAATAGATTTTAGAAATGCCCTAGAAAATAAGCATTCAATGACACTTGAGGATAAGCTTAGAACAAAGAAAATTTGTGATGTAGCTATGATTGAAATGGGTATTAAAGGAGATGAGTAGCTTGAAAAGAATAATACCTATAGTTATAACGATAGTAGTTTGCGTATATTTATTTGTATATGCGGTAATGACATTAAAGGGGATGAGCCTTTCTGAACCACTTGGAATAAAGCTATTTATGCTGTCTATAGGAGCGATATCCATAGGAGTTATGTTTGCTATGGTTATAGCTTTATTTAGAAGGCTAAGAGAAATTAAGGAGGAAGAGGACGATGATATTAGTAAATACTGATTATATAACTGGCAAGGAACTAGAAATGCTTTCACTTGTAAAGGGCTCTACCATTAGGTCTAAGCATGTCGGAAGTGACATAATGAACAGCTTAAAGACTTTGGTTGGTGGAGAGCTGGATTCATATACTGAAATGATGAATGAAGCTAGAGCTATAGCAACAAAGAGAATGGTAGAAGAAGCATATAATCTGGGGGCTGATGCTGTTGTTAATATTAGATATGCATCAAGTGCAGTTATGCAAGGAGCTGCAGAGGTCATAGCCTATGGAACCGCAGTAAAATTCATCAATAAATAGTTAGGGGATAATAAATGAGATATGAAGGAACGGTATATAGGCCACCTAGCGAGGCGAGGAGCTTAATCGTACAGGTGACTATAGGATGTGCTCACAATAGATGTACATTTTGCAGTATGTATAAAGATAAGCAGTTTAGAATAAGAGAGCTAGAAGAAGTATTTGAGGATTTGGAATCTGCTAGATTAGTTTATCCTAAAGTAAAAAGGGTGTTTTTGGCAGATGGAGACGCTCTGGTACTTCCTACTGATAAGCTTATTGCTATTTTGGACAAAATAAATGAGCTTTTCCCTGAGCGCGAGAGGATAAGTGCCTATGCAACTCCGCAGGACATAATGAGAAAGAGTAATGAAGACCTAGCGCTATTAAAAGAAAAAGGTCTGCTAATGCTATACATGGGTATAGAATCAGGCGATGATACTATTTTGCAAAAGATAGATAAAGGGGTAGCCAGCGCCGACATGCTAGAAGCTGGAAAGAAAGCTAAAGAAGCTGGGCTTATTCTCTCTGTCACTATGATATCAGGACTAGGCGGCCCTAGAGGCTCGGCAGCTCATGCAATAGGATGTGCAAGGATAGTAAATGAAATGCAGCCAGAATATGCATCCTTTCTTACTCTTATGCTAGAGGAAGGTACAAAGCTCTATGAAGATTATCAAAGTGGAGAATTTTTACTTCTTGAGCCTAGAGCAGTTCTTTTAGAGCTTAGATTATTTATACAAAATACTAATCTTAAAAACTGCATATTCAGAGCTAACCATGCCTCTAATTACGTAGCTCTTGCAGGGACACTAGGCGCAGATAAACAAAGACTGTTAAATGAAATAGATACTGCCCTAAAGGAAGACGATTTTAAACCCGAGTATTTAAGAGGTCTGTAAATATAAAAAAGGATTGCCAGAATAAAGAACATAGTTCTCTATGGCAATCCTTTTTTTATACTTAGAAAACTGAATATTTTCTTAAGTATTAAGTTTTACTTATGTTTTTTAAGTTAATTCAGTTATATCTGGTCTAAGTACTCGTCGTAAGTCATCATGTAGTCCTTAGCTCCAGTTTCAGTCAAGTAGATGATTCTGTTTGCGATGGTTTGGATGAACTCGTGGTCGTGAGAAGCAAATAATACGTTGCTCTTGAAATCCTTTAGGCCGTTGTTCACAGCTGTGATAGACTCAAGGTCTAAGTGGTTTGTAGGCTGGTCAAGGATTAGTACATTGGCACTGCTTAGCATCATACGAGACAGCATGCAACGAACTTTTTCTCCTCCAGAAAGTACATTTACTTCTTTTAGAGCTTCCTCTCCAGAAAACAGCATTCTACCTAAGAAGCCTCTGATATAAGTTTCTGCTTTTTCTACAGAGTATTGTCTTAACCAGTCAACTAGGTTTATCTTGATGCCATCAAAATATTTTGCATTATCCTTAGGGAAGTATGATTTTGTAATAGTTACGCCCCATTTTACTGTACCGCTGTCTGGCTCTAGCTCACCAGCAAGGATTTGAAATAGAGTCGTTACCATTATTTCACTCTCGCCTAAAAATGCTATTTTATCGCCTTTTCTAACTGTAAAAGATACATTGTCTAGGATTTTTACTCCATCTATACTCTTTGATAGGTTTTCTACCATTAAGATGTCGTTTCCTACTTCTCTTTCCATAGTAAAGCCTACGTATGGGTATCTTCTAGTTGAAGGCTGGATATCTTCGATATTTATTTTATCAAGCATTTTCTTTCTTGATGTAGCTTGCTTTGACTTTGATGCATTGGCACTAAAGCGCGCGATAAAGTCTTGAAGCTGTTTGATTTTTTCTTCTTTTTTCTTGTTCTGGTCCTTCATAAGTGAAAGAGCTAGCTGACTAGATTCATACCAGAAATCGTAGTTTCCTACATAAAGCTTGATTTTTCCAAAGTCCACATCAGCCATATGAGTACATACGTTGTTAAGGAAGTGTCTGTCGTGCGATACTACTATAACTGTTCCGTCAAAGCTGATTAAAAACTCTTCAAGCCATTTTATAGCTTTGATGTCAAGGTGGTTAGTAGGCTCGTCCAGAATCAAAATTCCAGGCTTGCCAAATAAAGCCTGAGCAAGCAGGACCTTTACTTTTTCGCTACCCTCTAAATCCTTAAGCAGACTGTAGTGAAGGTCAGTTCCTATGCCTAGACCTTGAAGCAGTGAAGAAGCATCAGATTCAGCTTCCCAGCCGTCCATCTCTGCAAATTCGCCTTCTAATTCTGAAGCCTTGATTCCATCTTCATCTGTGAAGTCTTCCTTAGCATAGAGAGCATCTTTTTCTTTCATGATTTCATATAGGCGGGCATTTCCCATTATTACTGTGTCAAGGACACTATGCTCGTCATATCTGTAGTGATCCTGCTTTAGTACAGACATACGCACGTTAGGAGCTACATGAACCTCACCTGCATTTGCATCTATTTCTCCAGACAGGATTTTTAGGAAAGTAGTTTTTCCAGCACCGTTTGCGCCTATTACACCGTAGCAGTTACCAGGTGTGAATTTTAGGTTAACATCTTCAAATAATTTTTTATCGCCATAGCGAAGAGCCAAGTTAGTTACACTAATCAATTTATTTATTCCTCCAGTTATTCTTCGTTAATTTACACACAGATTCCATTTTAACATATATAATGGATAAAATAAACAAATTTACACCCATATAGGAAAGTTTTTCCACAATTTTGGAAGTTTTTGTTGTGGATATGTTGATAAAATAGTGTATAATATCTGTGGATAAGTGGATAACATTGTGCAAAAGTCCAATTTTAGCCACTGATTTAACAAGAATTTTATATTTTTCTGTGGATATGAATTTAAAAGTAAAATATAGCAATATATTGTTATAAATGATAAAATAAATTTTATGTTAATTTTAAGGAGACAATTTATGAAGAAAGATTTTATAGAATTAGGGATTACAAATGAAC
The DNA here is from genome assembly GCF_900168025.1 of Acetoanaerobium noterae. Taxonomy (NCBI): domain Bacteria; kingdom Bacillati; phylum Bacillota; class Clostridia; order Peptostreptococcales; family Filifactoraceae; genus Acetoanaerobium; species Acetoanaerobium noterae. Next base: position 164,782 of record NZ_FUYN01000002.1, read on the forward strand.
TTAGCGAAAGACTTTTACAGCTTAGAATAGATACGCCTACTCAGGTACAGGTCAAATCCATTCCATATATATTAGAGGGAAGGGACGTAATAGCTCAGGCTCAAACTGGAACGGGAAAAACCCTTGCTTTTTTACTTCCGATATTGGAAAAAATCGATGTGGACTCAGAGGATACTCAGGCACTTATTATTTCGCCAACTAGAGAGCTTGCAATCCAAATCAGTGAAGAGGCTCAAAAGCTGATATCCGTAAAAGGCATCAATATCCTATCTGCCTATGGTGGACAGGATGTAGAAAAGCAGCTTAACAAATTAAAGAAAAATATTCCACTTGTTGTGGGCACACCAGGAAGAATCCTTGATTTAATTAGAAGAGAAAGTCTAGACCTTAGCAAGCTAAAGATGCTGGTACTAGATGAGGCTGACCAGATGCTTCACATGGGATTTTTGGATGAAGTGGATGCGATATTTTCTTACACTCCATCAGAAAAACAAGTGATGTGCTTTTCAGCTACCTTTAATAAAGAAGTAAAAAAATTAGCCAGGACTTATATGAATGAGCCTCATTATGTGAGTGTAAAAGGACAAAATGTAACGCTTGACGAGATAGATCAGATTATAGTCCACACTACGGACAGAAAAAAGCAAGAAGCTCTATGTGAGATGATTGATACTCAGCAGCCATTTATGGCAATAGTTTTCTGCCGTACTAAAAGAAGAGTAACTGCTCTTTATGAAGACCTTTCTCAAAAAGGCTATAACTGTGACCAGCTTCACGGAGATTTAAGCCAAGCTAAGCGTGAAAAGGTCATGAAGGATTTTAGAAACGCCAAGATTCAGCTTCTTATAGCTACAGATGTTGCGGCTAGAGGAATAGATGTAGATGGAATCACTCATATCTACAACTACGATATGGTACTTGATACTGACACCTACATCCACAGAATAGGAAGAACAGGAAGGGCTGGAGAAAAGGGCACAGCAGTGACCTTTGTAACGCCAAAGCACAATGCATCACTTGAAAAGCTAGAAGGGGATATCAAGGCAGATGTAAAAAAGATAGAAATGCATAAGGCAGTAAAGCATGAGGATAGTAAAGCAAAGCCTAAGGCAAAGAAAAAGCCATCATTTGATGACTTTTTAAAGAAGAATTCAAAGAAAAATTCAAGACATAAAGGAAGAGCTCCTAAAAGATAAGGCTAATTTTTCTTTTGTTTTAAATAATCTTTTTTGAGTATTGCCATGATGAAGATAGAGTCGTATTTTCCATTGTGAAATACAGCTTCTCTTAGAAGACCCTCCTGAGCAAAGCCAAGGTATTTATAAAGGCTTTGAGCAGAGTAGTTGTATTCTTTGACATCTAGCCATACTCTATTAGCACCTAGTGTATCAAAGGCATAGGCAAGTAGCAGTTTAATACTGTCACGGCCGAAGCCTTTATTTTTTTGGGATACTGCGATTCTCATTAGCTCTATGCTCTTATGAGGACTGAGAACTCCTGCCACTATCATATAGCCAGCAGGCTCACTTGTATCTTTATCTTCTATTAATAGATGAAGGATATCTGGATTTTCCATAGCAGCCTTGTGCTGGTCATAGGTCCACTGAAATACATAAGGGGAATTGCTAGGGTCGCTCTCTGTTTTCATAATGTAGTCTATATCGCTTTCTAAAGAAGCTCTGACTCTTACTATGTCGTTTTCTAATAGTAGGTTTTGCACAATACATCGCCTCCATGACCTTTTAGTATTTTACATAAATATTGTATCATATAATTACAGTCAGGAAGCGACAAGAAAATTACATAAGGGCTTACTAAGCAGCAAGCTCAAGCTCTTCAAATATTTCGGACAATGTTTCTATGAGCAAATCTATTTCACTAGTTCCTATTATAAGAGGTGGAATAAATCTGAGCACATTTGTGGCAGTGCAGTTTATAAGGAAACCTTTGTACAAAGCTTTTTGAACTACAGCTGCTCCAGGTATGCTAAGCTCAAGTCCAAGCATAAGACCGTGGCCACGCACAGCTTTTACTACTGAATATTTTTGAGACAGATATTGAAGCTTTAATTTAAAATATTCGCCGATTTTTTCAGCATTTTCAGCAAGCTCATCACCTAGGATTGTCTCAAGTGTGGCAACACCTGCGGCGCAAGCTAAAGGATTTCCGCCAAAGGTACTGCCATGGTCTCCACTTTGAAAAGCATCTGCCACTTCTACTTTAGCTATTACAGCTCCTATAGCACATCCACCCGCAAGACCTTTTGCCACTGTCATGATGTCTGGGGTGATATCGTGATGCTGGTAGCCAAATAATTTCCCTGTTCTGCCCATGCCTGTTTGAATTTCATCAGCTATGAGAAGAACATCATTTTGCTTGCAAAGTTCAGATACATTCTTGATAAAGTCGCTATCTACTGGAGTTATTCCGCCTTCACCTTGGATGGGCTCAAAAATAACAGCGCAGGTATTTTTTGTTAGGACCTGCTTAAATGAATCTATATCATTGAACTTTGCAAACTTAAAGCCTTCTGGATGAGGACCAAAGCCTTCCTTGTATTTGGGATTGTCTGTTAGGTTAAGCGTCGCTAAGGTTCTGCCATGAAATGAGCCTGTCATAGCTATGACTTCATTTTTTTGGATACCATATTTTCTGTAGGCATATTTTCTAGCTAGCTTTACAGCCCCTTCGTTTGCTTCTGCACCAGAGTTACAGAAAAAAGCTTTGCCATCGAAGGAGTTTTCTACGAGCAGTTTTGCTAGCTTGACTTGAGTATCTATCCAGAAATAATTGGATATGTGAATCAGCTTCTGACTTTGGGCAGCTATTGCGTCATTTAGTTTTTTGTTGTTATAGCCGAGGATGTTTACAGCTACTCCTCCAAGAAAATCTATATATTCTCTTTGATTGTAGTCATATACTCTGCAGCCTTCCCCATGGCTAAAGCTTATTGGAAATCTGCCGTAGTTTGACATTAGATATTTTTGACCTTCATATATTATATTTTGCATGAATACAGCTCCTTTTATATTTTTTATGCAGTTATCATTGTGCCGATACCAGTGTCTGTGAATACCTCCAGCAAAATGGAGTGAAATTGTCTGCCGTCGATTATATGGCATTTTTCTACGCCGTTACTTACAGCATTGAGACAGCAGAACATTTTAGGAATCATTCCACCTTTGATTATTCCTTTTTTTATGTAGGAATAGGCTTCGTTGATATTAAGTGCAGATATTACAGTGTTTGGATCTTGATGGTTTTCAAGCACACCGGCTACGTCTGTTATAAGAATTAGTTTTTTAGCATTTAGGCTTATAGCTATTTTCCCTGCGACTTCATCAGCATTTATATTGTAGCTTTCTCCGGTTTCACCTATTCCTATAGGTGAAATTACTGGCACATAGCCTTTTTCTATCACAGATAGGATAAGCTCTGGATTGATGCTAGTGATTTCGCCGACTAATCCCAGCTCCTCGCTTTTTTGCTTGGCTTTTATTATATTTCCGTCTTTTCCGCTAAGCCCAAGAGCTTTGATGTCGTGATTGCTAAATAGAGAGACTATCTCAGGTGCTATTTTACCTGTTAGTACCATTTCAGTGATTTTCATAGTCTCTTCATCTGTAACTCTAAGACCATTTATAAATTCTGGTTTTTTCTTGTAAAGAGTCATTAGTTCATTTATTTCAGGCCCTCCTCCATGCACTATCACAGGGTTTATTCCTATGTACTTAAGAAGAGCAATATCTCTAATTACGCATTCCTTGAGCTGATTGTTAATCATAGCGTTGCCACCGTATTTTATTACTACTATCTGTTTATGAAAGGTTTTGATATAGGATAGACTCTCAAGCAGTACATGAGCTTTCTGCTGAGGAGTAAGCTGATTTACCATGAATTTTTCCTCCTAACTTATATGGCTAGAGTTTATTTTTACATAATCATGTGATAGGTCACAGCCCCAAGCGATAGAGTTTTGACTGCCTGTTTTGAAGTCTACAAGGATAGTTATATTTCTCTCTTTGAGAAGTTTTTTTGCTGATTCCTTGCAAAATATAGTACTTTGACCATTTTCTACTATTTTTATGGTTTCTTTATTATCTCCTACAAGGCTGATTTCTAATTTATCCACATCAAACTGAGCTCCTGAGTAGCCTATACTGCAGAGAATTCTGCCCCAATTGCTCTCTTCGCCAAATAGTGAAGTTTTGACAAGATTAGAGGTCAAAATAGATTTTGCAGCGAGCTTGGCTGAAGCCAGAGTGTTGCTGTTAACAACTTGCACCTCTATAAATTTTGTAGCTCCTTCTCCATCAGCAACTATTGATTTTGCTAGGTATTCATTTACAAAGGCAAAGGCATTTGCAAAGCTTTGTACTTCTGGATGATTTGCATTTAGCTCATTATTACAAGCCTTGCCATTAGCCATAACAGCCACCATATCATTTGTGCTTGTATCACCGTCTATGGATATCATATTGTAGGTTTTTTCAGTAGTGTCATTAAGAAGATATTTGAGATAAGCCTTATCTATATTAGCATCTGTAGTTATTATGCTGAGCATAGTTGCCATTTGAGGATGTATCATTCTAGAGCCTTTTGCCATGCCACCTATAGTTACGACTTTATTGTCTATAGTTACTTGCACAGCTATGGTTTTGAGGTGTGCATCTGTAGTTATTATGCCTTTGGCAGCTTCCTTGCTTCCGTTTGCTGATAGAGCCTCTGCGGCTTTAGTTATTCCTGATTTTATTTTATCCATCTCAAGAGGTAGGCCAATCAGTCCAGTTGAAGATACAATTACATTTTGAGGAGCAATATTTAGAGCACTTGCTGTCACCGTAGCCATTTCGTAGGCATCACTTAGCCCTTTTTGACCGGTACAGGCATTTGCATTGCCACTATTTATTACTATTGCTTGGATATTTTGGTCTTGGATATGAGATTTTGATAAAGTTACAGGAGCGGCGCAGGCTTTATTGGTAGTAAACATTGCCCAGCTATATGCAGGAACCTCGCTATATACTAGGCTAAGGTCGTTTTTTCCACTTTTTTTGACTCCACTGTGAATTCCGCTGGAAAGAAAGCCTTTTGGAGAGCTTACTCCTCCATCTATTACTATATATTTATTCATAGGTATCTCCTCCTTTTCTATGGCCACATAGGAAGCTGATTGATACCTGTATGCTCACCTAAGCCAAACATAAGGTTCATATTTTGGACAGCTTGTCCAGATGCGCCTTTGATTAAATTATCTATTGCACTTACGATTATTATTTTTCCAGTTCTTTTATCTATATCAAATCCTATATCGCAGTAGTTTGAACCAGATACAGCTTTTGTCTGAGGAAGCTTACCGCCTGAAAGCAGTCTTACAAAATATTCATCTGAGTAGTAGGTGCTGTATAGGTCATAAACCTCACTGCAGGAAAGATTTTTATTCATATCTGCATATATAGTGCTTAGGATACCTCTATTCATAGGAATCAAATGAGGGGTGAACTGCAAAGCAAGAGAGGTATCGGCATATAAGCTTAGCTGCTCTTCTATTTCTGGTATGTGTCTATGCTTGCAGAGGCTATAGGCTCTTATGTTTTCATTGCACTGTGAAAAAAGGTTGGCATCTGAAAGATTTCTGCCTGCGCCTGAGATGCCGGATTTTGAATCTGCTATTATGCCTTGGGCTTTTATTACACTTTCCTTAAGAAGGGGATAAAGAGCCAGCAGAATGCTTGTAGGATAGCACCCAGGGTTTGCAACTAGATTTGCAGCTTTAATTTTTTCTCTATTTATCTCACATAGACCGTACACAGCAAGCTTTACTTCTTCTTTTGCCAAATGCTCAACCTGATACCAATGTTCATATGAAGCTATATCAGATATTCGAAAGTCAGCGGATAAATCAATCACTTTAACTTTATTTTTTAGTCCCTGCTTTACTGCTATTTGGGACAGCCCATGAGGCAGAGCGCAAAATAAAAGATCTAGGTTTTTGAAATGAGAATCATCCATAAGGTCTATAGATGAGCAGTTTTTATCTAGCTTTGACTCAAGATGTGGATAGATGTCTGTGTAGGATTTATTTTCATAGCTTCTAGAATCCAGAAATACAATTTCTGCATAAGGGTGAGAGCTAAGTAGCCTTACGAGTTCACTTCCTGCATATCCAGTTGAGCCTAATATTCCGATTTTTATCATAAGTTCACACCTTTCTTCCGGATTTTGGGTAAAAAAAATCAAGGAGCAATAGTATCACCTACCATTCCAAGATTTTATGAAGTCCTATATGATGTTTTGAAATTGTAATTAAAGCATATCTGGTTTAGTGCCTTGCTTTAGTATAGAAGAAGGCTCTATATAGCTGTACACATCTTCCTTTATATGAGGGCTAAAAGCTTTTAATTCTTCAAGTGAAAGCTGGTCTATTTCCATAGCTTTTGCTTCGCAGTGCTTTACTACCTGCCCCACTATGCTATGAGCATCTCTAAATGCTATTCCTTGCTTTACTAAGTAGTCTGCAAGCTCTGTAGCATTTAAAAAACCTCCCTTTGTAGATTTTTCCATATTTTCAGATTTTACTGTTAGAGTACTTACTACTCCTTCTATGATGGTTATGCAGTCTATAACTGTGTCTAGGCTTTCAAAGTAATACTGCTTATCCTCTTGCATGTCCTTGTTGTAGGTTAGAGGAAGAGCTTTCATAGTAGTTAGGATTCCCATGAGATTGCCATAAAGTCTGCCGGTTTTGCCTCTTACTAGCTCTAGCGAATCTGGGTTTTTCTTTTGAGGCATTATACTACTTCCAGTACTGTAGGCATCAGATAAAGCTATAAAGTCAAACTCTTTGGTTGAAAAAATTATAAATTCCTCTGATAGTCTGCTAAGATGCATCATGATGATGCTAAATGCAGAAATCATCTCTATTATATAATCTCTGTCGCTTACTGAGTCCATAGTGTTTTTTTGTACAGCTTCAAATTCGAGCATAGCTGCTGTGAACTCTCTGTCTATAGGGTAGGTAGTTCCTGCTAGGGCGCAGCTTCCAAGAGGACAAGTATCCATTATGGATAGGGCGTTTTCTATACGCTTCATATCTCTAGTTAGCATTTCGTAATAAGCCATAAGATGATACTTAAAGGTAACTATCTGAGCTCTTTGCAAATGAGTGTAGCCTGGCATAGGAAAGCTAGATTCATTTGATTTTTTTTCTATAGATGATATGAGCTTTTTTAAGCTTTTTATTACTTCCTGACCAGAAAGCTTTACATATAGCTTCATATCAAGGGCAACTTGATCGTTTCTGCTTCTTGCAGTATGCATTTTCTTTCCTACTGCTCCAGCTTTTTGAGTTACTTGATATTCTAAAAAGCTGTGAATATCTTCAAACTCACCTTCAAGTAAAAGACTACCATCTAGAATTTCTGAGTGTATTTGTTCAAGTGCCTTTATTATTTTTTCAGCCTCATCACTACTTAATATGTGACACTTGCTGAGCATGGACACATGGGCTATAGAGCCCTTTATGTCCTGCTCCCAAAGTCTTTGGTCTATATTAAACGAGCTGTTGAACTTATCCATAAAACTGTCTTCTTCTGTTTTAAATCTGCCGCCCCAAAGTTTCATACTTCCTCCTATTTTTAGCTTATCCTACTGCTTTTATATTGTTTTTAAGAGCTTCTTGTTGCTGAACTTTTTTCTTCATCATGCTTTGTATCTTAGTAGGCAGTGAATATAGATTTATAAAGCCTTCTGCATCCTTGTGGTCATAAAGAGGGCTCTCTCCAAATGATGAAATAGCTTCATCGTAAAGTGCGAAAGGACTGTCTATTGATGCTGGCATTATATTGCCTTTGTAAAGCTTGATTTTTACTGTGCCACTTACCATCTCTTGAGTCTTTTCAAAGAAAGCATCTAGCGATTCACGAAGTGGACTAAACCATAAGCCATCGTAGATTAGCTTTGCATATTCAAGAGCTAGGATGCTTTTAGTATGAGTTGTATTTCTGTCTAGAGTAAGGCTTTCAAGCAAGCAGTGAGCCTGAACTAAAATACTTCCACCAGGAGTTTCATATACACCTCTTGATTTCATTCCTACTAGACGATTTTCTATCATATCTAGTACCCCAATACCGTGATTTGAACCTATTTGGTTAAGCTGAGCTAGCATTTCGTGTGGCTCAAGTGATACTCCGTTTAGCATTACAGCCTCGCCTTTATCAAAGGTAAGCTCTACATATTCTGCTTCATCTGAAGCCTTTTCTAGAGTTTTTGTCATCATATAAAGGATATCTGCTTTGTGTTCGTTTTTAGTATCTTCCAAATCTCCGCCTTCATGGCTGATATGAAGAAGATTTTGATCTCTTGAGTAAATTTTTTCTTTAGTACAAGCGATTTCTATTCCTTTTTCATTTGCATAATCTATTGCATCTTCACGGGATTTGATGTCCCAGATTCTCCATGGAGCAATTACTTTTATATCTGGGTCAAAAGCTGCTATTCCTACTTCGAAACGAACCTGGTCATTTCCTTTTCCAGTACATCCGTGGCAGATATAAGGAGCGCCTTCTATATGAGCTATTTCTACTAGCTTCTTAGCTATTAAAGGTCTAGCTAGAGCTGTTCCTAGAAGATATTTACCTTCATAAAGAGCATTTGCTTTAATCGATTTATATACATAGTCTTTTACAAATTCATCCACTACATCAGCTATATATACCTTTGATGCTCCTGATTTTATAGCTTTTTCCTGAACCTTTTGCATATCTTCATCTTGTCCTACGTTTATGCAAGCAGCTATTATATCTGCATTGTAGTTTTCTTTTAGCCATGGAATGATTATAGAAGTGTCAAGTCCACCAGAGTAAGCAAGTACTATTTTATCTTTTTTAGTTATATTATTTGTTTTCATTATATTTTCCTCCATTATTTTAGAAATTAAAAAAATCCGCCTCTTCGTATTACAAAGAGACGGATTTATATCCGCGGTACCACTCTAATTAATTGTATTTGTGCACTAATACAATTCACTCGATATCGTTAACGGCGACAGCCGTGCCTTCATACTTTGATTTCAAAAGGCATCCTCAGGGTCCCTTGTTCGGTTAAGGTGAGACTGTCGGCCTTCCACTCTGTGCCGACTCGCTGGAGTCATCTCTTAGCTTACTTTTCCCATCACTGGATATGCATATACTTGTTTTTTTCTGATTATAGGGATTTAATTTTTACTTGTCAACATCAAAAAATATATTTTTATGTTTTAAAAAATTATTTTTATATATAAATAATCGGGGAATAACCATGAAATTATTATGAAAAACATTTTCCTAAAGCTTAAAAATTTTTTAAAATATTTTTACAAAAGTTAAAGTTTTTGTTTACAATTGAGCAAATTTTGTTTAATATAATTTAAATTATATATATTTTTAGTAAGTAGATGATTTATTATATGAGGTATTAAATTTTGGTAGATTAATAAATATATAGAATGAATAGAGTATATATTAAAAGGGGAGAGTAATATGAGCAAGCTATCAGATATGGAAAACATAGGACCAACACTAGAGCAACGATTAATAAATGCAGGGATAACTACTCCTATGGAGTTGAGAAAGCTAGGTTCAAAATCTGCATATGTGATATTAAAAGAGCATGATATAGATGCCTGCATTAACACCCTGTATGCATTAGAAGGAGCTATACAAGGGATAAGATGGCATGATCTGGCAGACGATATCAAAGCTGATTTAAAGAGATTTGCAGACTCAGAAAAAAAGTAAAGCTGGGATTAAATGAAAAAACAAGAAGAATTACTACAAAAAAATATTAGGCAGTTTTATGTATATATGCTAAGATGTAAAGATAACAGCTTGTACACTGGATACACGGTGGATATCGATATGAGGTTTAAACTTCACTGTGAAGGAACAGCATCAAAGTACACTAGAGCAAGGCTTCCAGTTAGCTTGGTTTATGTGGAAAGGCACGATACAAAAAGCAGTGCAATGAAAAGAGAGTGCAGTATAAAAAAACTCTCAAAGCTTCAAAAAGAAGCATTAATTAAAAACTCAATAGTATGATTCTTATCGAGAGAGACGGAGGGATATGGCCCTGTGAAGTCTCAGCAACCTTCAGCCCAGACTGAAAAGGTGCTAAATCCAACTGCGTAGCAGGAAGATAAGAGAAAACTTATAACTTAGGCTTTCTCTTTGAGAAAGCTTTTTTGTTTTTAAAAAGCAAAAAATATTTTATTGAACTATGAGATATCCATATTCTTAATAATGGGCTAGATTTTATTGTGAATATGACAATGGTTCCCCATTAGAAATCTAGAATGCTTTAATGGATAGTTTATTATTTAGTTAAAGAAGGAGAGAGCAATGATAAAAATATTCGATGGTGGATTTGGAAGTCAGCTTATTAGCAAAAGTATATGTTTTGAATGCCCTGAGGAGCTAAACCTAACTCAAGCCGAAGTAATCAAGCAAATACATAAAGAATATGCAGATAATGGAGCAGATATAATTACAACCAATACCTTTGGAGCAAATCCTCTTAAGCTAAAAAGCTATGACCTTGAGGATAAAGTAATTGAGATTAACGTTGCAGGAATAAATTTAGCTAAAACTACAGGCAAAGAGACAGCTTTTTCTGTAGGACCTACAGGTGAATTTGTAAAGCCTGTAGGGGATGTGAGCTTTGAAGAAATGTACGAGATATTTTACAGACAGCTTGAAGCTATAACGATATCTCAGCCTGATTATATAATCTTTGAAACCTTTAGTGATATAGCAGAGCTAAGAGCAGGAATAATAGCCTTAAAGGATATTTTTAAGAAGCACACTATAAAAATTCCTATACTCGCCTCTATGACCTATGACAGCATCTATACCTTGACTGGAGTATCACCAGCTGCCCAAGGAGTTATTTTAGATGCTCTAGGAGTGGATGCCATAGGAATAAACTGCTCAAAAGGACCAAAGGATATACTTGAGCTACTTGCAGAGATAGAAAAGTATACCAGTGTAAAGCTTATTGCTCAGCCAAATGCAGGGATGCCTGAGATTGTAGGAGAAGATGTAGTTTATAGCATGTCAGCTAGTGAATTTGCAAATCAAATGAAGCCATATTTTGAGCTTAATATGGGATATATAGGCTCTTGCTGTGGGTCTACTCCTGAGTTTACTAAAGAGCTAAGAAGGTTAGCGGATAGCATAGAAGTAAAAAATAATAAGGAGAATAAAACTAATTCTCATGGATATCTTGCTTCAAAGGGCAAGGTAGTTTCTTCAGAAGCATTTATTTTAATTGGAGAAGCCATTAATCCTCATGCAAGAAAATCTGTAAAGCAGTATATGGAAGAGTTTGATATAAAAGGACTTACAAGCGTTATATCAGAGCAGTGCTTAAAAGGTGCAGATGTAATTGATATCAATGTCAATGCAGAGGGAGCAGATAAAAAAGCATTAGCAAGGGAGCTAGTTATAAGTGGACAGTTAAATTCTGATTTTGTACTTTGCATAGATTCAAAGGAGCCTGAAATAATAGAAGAGGCCCTTAAAAATTATGCAGGAAAGGCTCTTATAAACTCAGTTGCTTTGGACGAAAAGGAATTAAGAGAAATCCTTCTTCTTGCAAAAAAATATGGTGCTAGTGTGATAGGACTATGCATAGAAAATGAAATCCTGCCAACTACCATAGCTGAAACTGTAGAAATAGCAGAAAAGCTTCAGAGCAGACTCCTAAGTGAAGGAATAAAGGCTGAGGATATCTATATAGACCCACTGCTTTTTACAAATAAAACCTACAGCATATCGCCACTTGATACAGTAGAGATTGTAAGGCAGTTATCAAATAAAGGAATAAAGACCTCTCTTGGGCTTAGCAATGTTTCTTATGGCATGAAAAATAGAGATAGATTAAATCAAACCTTGCTTTCTATGCTAATAGGAAGTGGACTTTCCATGGTAATTGCAAGTGCTAGTTCAAAAGGTATAGTGGAAACCATAGAGTCAGCCCAGATACTTATGGGAAAAGAAAAACTATCAAATAAAACCTATATAGAGCTAGAGGATATAAATAAATTGACAATAGAAGGAGAGCTGATCTATCAGCTTATTAATAAAGAAGAGCCAACTGCATTTGATAGCTTGCTAGCAGAAAAAACAGAGCAAGAAGTCATAAATACAATGCTAATAGCACTTGACAAGGCAGGTAGGCTTTACGATGAAAAGATAATATTTTTGCCAGATATGATGCAGGTAGTTGAAAAAGTTCAGGGATTATTTGACAGGCTTGAAAACAAAGCAAAATCTAGTCATACCTTAGTTTTTGGAACGGTATATGGGGATATTCACGATATAGGTAAAAATATAGTAAAATCAGTGCTAAAGCCTTTTGGCTACAATATTATAGACCTTGGAAAAAGCGTTACAAAAGAAGCTTTTGCGATAAAAGCAAAGGAAGTAAATGCTGATATTATAGGCATCAGTGCTCTTATGACTACTACCATGGTAAATCTAGAGCCAACTATAGAGTATATTAAATCAGAGCTTCCGAATGTAAAAATAATAGTAGGTGGAGCAGTTGTAACTGAAGATTATGCAAGAAAGGTAGGAGCTGATGGATATTCTAAAGACGCTATAAAAGCTATAGGTCTAGTAAAATCTTTGACGGAAGTGGATGAAAAATAATGCGTATAAATCTTAACCTAGATGCAAAAGAGCTACTAAAATATATAGATAGACCCTATGATGTAGCAGAGGTATCTGAGCTTACATCGGAAATCAAACCTAGTCTAGGTTACAAGGTTTTGCCTGTATCTATTATAGATGGCAAGATAGAGCTTGGTGGACATGATATAAAGTCACATTATCTTGCGAAAGGTCTTGAAAATTCTACTGAGGCAATATTTTTGTGGGCTACTCTAGGAAAAGAGCTAGACGATAAAATTCATGACTTGCTAAGCGAAGATAAAATATACAAGGCGACACTCCTCGATGAATTAGCTTCATTTGCAGTGGATTTTTTGATAGAAAAGCTTTACTTGAGATTAAAACAGGACTATATCAAAAAGAGAAAATTTCTAACTCTTAGATATAGTCCTGGGTATGGAGATATTGCTCTAGATGAATCTGAAAGGATTATAAAGCTAGATTATGCCTGCCCTATAAGCTACAACGGGTCCATGCTTGTACCTCAAAAGAGCATAACTGCAATAGTTGGAATCTCATCTACTCCTGAGCTTAGGAATTATCCAAAAGGCATAGGACTGTGCAGAGGAGAAAATTGCTATGCTTGTAAGACCTGGGCATGCATGAAAAACTGAAAAATTTAAATTTTAAATTTTGTGATTTGGCCATCTAGCTCTTCAGCCTTTGTAAACAATTCCTCAGCTAGAGAGCTCATTTCTTGCATAGAAGCCGTTTGCTCCTCAGTAGATGCTGATACCTGCTCGGCAGAGGCAGCGTAGTCTGATATTATAGCATTTATTTCTGTTAGGTTTTTTATGATATTTTCTTTGCTGTTAGTAAGAAGTTGCAAGCTGTTTCCGAGATTGCTCATATTATCTATGTTCATTTTAAAAGTGGACTGGACATTTTTTACTGATGAAGCCACTTGATGTACTACTTCTTTACCTTTACTGCTTTCTTGTTGACCTTGAGCTATAGAATCTCTAGATTTTCCTATAGTCTGCTGAGTAGTTTTAATAAGCTGGGATATATCGTTAGCAGATTCTATGGATTTTTGAGCTAGCTTTCTAATTTCATCGGCAACAACGGCAAAGCCTCTTCCTGCTTCTCCAGCTCTAGCTGATTCTATAGCGGCATTTAGAGCAAGAAGGTTAGTTTGATTAGCAATGTCGTTTATAACCTCAACTATATTTCCGATTTGGTTTGATATCAGGTCCATATCCTTAATTGTATGAAGGGATTTTTCAGTGCTGTCTGAAATTATATCCATTTGCATTTCCATGCTTTGCATACTTGTAAGAACCTCATCTAAATCCTTGTTCATAATCTTTGAGCTGCTAGAAAGCTTTTGCATTTCTCCATCAACTTGATCAACTTGCTGTCCTATGTCATTTGCATTTTCCATGATTTCTTCCATGAAATCAACTTGCTTTTCTGAGCCTTCAGTTAGAACACCTATAGCAGAGGCTATGTGCTCAGATGTCTGAGTCAGTTGTTCAGAGGATACATTTATCTGCGAAGAAGAATCCTTTACTGTGTTTGATATATCTACTATGCTTCTTACCATGGATTTTAGATTTTCTTTCATGGTATTAAAGCCTAGACTCATTTCGCCGAGCTCATCAGTTCCAAAGGCAGGAGTTTCATTGGTTAAATCTCCGTTAGCAAGCTCATTGCACGATAGGGATAAGCTTTGTATAGGACTAATTATTTTTTTAGAAATAGTTAGTAAAATTATAAAAGAAACAGCAAGTATAGCAGCTGTAACTACTAAAAAAGCCATCATCAAGGTTCTTACGCTGTTATGTACATTATCAAGAGAAAGACCTATGTGAAAAAATGAGCCTGCCTGAGCATTAAGAGGAATAGATATATTTAGTACCTCTTTTTTTATTGCTGGATAATAATAATTAGCAGAGCCACCTTTTTTTGTCTCCATCAATCCTAGTATGGTTTTGTCTGTGTATTTTTGGTCGCGCATTTCTTCGTTGCTGTGATAGGTTATAGTGCCATCGCTTCTAGAAAAACTAGCATATATTAGGTATTCTGATTCGCTAATCTCTCTCAGGTATTTATTAATTTCCTTGTCGTTTACAAATTTCATACGCCTGTAGTTTTCAAGAGCATTATTTGCAAAGAGCTCTCCATCTTGGACCATCTGCTGATTTAGATACATCTGAGCTACATAAGTAGATACCCCAGCCAGAAGAATGTTTGATATTATTAAGATAGCTAGAGGAATAACGAGGATTTTTGTTCTGATTTTCAAATTCATGAGATTAAGCATTGATTCACATCCTTATTAGAAAATTTATACAAAATGTAAATTTAATATGATAGGTATTAATAACTATTATATTAGTTAAAGAATTTTAACACAAGCTAAAAAGAGAATATTAACAAAATTAAATAATTTAAAATAATTCTGATAAATTATGAGATTTGATAGTTATAATAAAAAAAGGGTAGTAATATTTATGTAGTTATAAGATATAATAAGGATACATAAACATAAATATGATACTTAAGTTCTATGGATAAATATACTATTGTTGCCGATAAATTAGGAAAAGTATGTGACGGGAGTGGGAAATATATGAAGGTATCTATTAAAGAATTAGAAAAAGGCATGATTATTGACAGCGATATTTTTAGTAAAAAAGGAGCATTATTGTTATATAAGGGCTTCAAAATAGAGAATCCTGATCTTGTTGCAATCGTTTTACACAGAAATGGAATAGATGAAATTTTAGTGAAAAATGAGGTGCCTTCTGAAGTTGTAAAGGTAGTAGAATCAGAGGATGTAAAGCAAAGGATTGCTCATGAAGTAAGACTATTTAAAGAAGAATTTGCTCAGATTATGAATGAAGTAAAAGAAGATGTAAAACGTTTTGAAGAAACAAATGACATATCTGAGATTAAGGATTTAGATAAAGGATTAGAGCTAGCTCATGAGTATGAAAACTCAATTTTTACTCTATTCCAGATGATAGAAAAAATTAAGCTAGAAAACCAAGATGATTATGCTCAGATAGTAGAAACTTCACTTCTTGCATATTCTATTGGAAAGTGGCTGTATCTTAGCGAAAAAGAACTTAAGGAAATTTCTGAGACTGCACTTCTTAGTCAGATAATGGAGTATGCTCATTTTGATTTTAACCAAGACCCTGCAAGTGTAAAGGGAGCAAATTCAGTATCAGCAGATATATTAAAGGCAGCATTTCAGATTCAAGAGAGAATGGACGGCTCAGGCTATCCAAAAGGACTCACTAGAACTCAGATTCATCCATATGCAAAGGTGATAGCTGTTGCAGATGTATTCCAAAACCTTACAACTGGAGGAGAGCTTGCAGAAAAGCTTTCAGTTTTTGAGGCTGTAAGAATAATGGAAAGAGAATATATTACAAAGCTAGATGTAAAGTCATTATATGTATTTTTACACAGAGTTGGAAGCAAGTTTATAGGAAGCTCTGTGAGATTAAGCGACGGAACTGTAGGAGAGATAGTTTTTGTGCCAGAAAATGAGGTTTCTATGCCTTATATCAAGCTAGAGGATGGACATGTAGTCAACCTTCAAAGCCCTGAGTATAAGGATAAACATATAGTAGAAATTTTTTAGTATTTTTTAAAACTTAATAGGGGGCGCATTTATATGTATGTTATGGAAATGAACCTGGAAGACATCATCGCAGAAAAAGACGAAAAAGATCAACGACTTTTGATGGCAGAATTTAGGAATCTAGGAGGCTATGAAACCCTAGGAGAATTTTTTGAGGACCTTGAAGAAATGTCGGAAAAAAATGATCCGAAGGCAATAAGACTCTATAGGTTTGCAGAGTGGTTATCCCACGAAAGCTTATTCTATAGTCTAGTCAATCTACTAGAAGACTTAAAGAGTTCAGTTCATACGGAATATGCAATAAAGGCGATAACTAAAATCCCTAACGAACCTAAAGCTTTATGTGAAGCTGTATCTAAGGTTTTAGACTCTGTACAGAGATTTCAGGAGCCAGGAGTTTTATATCAAGCAGTAGCACTTCTTCACCGTATGGAGATGGTAGATAGCAGTGTGAGAGCTTGTCTTAGAACTCGCAGAAGGATTACTCTAGATGAAAATGTACTAAGAGAAGTGAGCAATAGAATGGAGAACCTTGCTAAGTACGAGGAGGATTTCCATAAAAACAGTGATGTAAGAGCAGATTTTGCATCCAAAGATAAATTTATTGAATTTGCAAATGAATTCATAAACTTTAAAAATACCCTTTAATGGGTATTTTTTTTACCAAAATTAGTTCCCACTAAAAGGGTATAATATGTTATATTAAAAATACTATATGCGAAAGCCTGTGAAGAAAAATGATAGATATATTTGTTTTAGAATTTATGAATAGTATTTCGAATCCTTTATTTGACAATGTCATGCCTTTTATAACAAAGCTAGGAGACAAGGGCCTGATTTGGATTTTATTAGCACTAATAATGCTATATTACAAACAAACAAGGACCTATGGCATCGCTATAATTATGGCTTTGCTGCTCACCTTGGTTTTAGGAGAAGGAATAATAAAAAATATAGTACAAAGAGATAGACCTTTTATAAAGCACAGCTTTGATGTGATTATTAATCATCCTATAAGCTATTCATTTCCTTCTGGACATACAGCTTCATCATTTACCGTTTTAGGAATCTTTTTATTTGGTATAAAGAAATATAGAGTTAGTTGTTTTATTCTAGCCTTTCTAATTGCTTTTTCTAGGCTGTACCTAGGAGTGCATTATTTCACTGATGTACTAGGAGGAGCGGCTCTTGGCTTAGTGGATGCCTATTTAGTGTATAGGCTATATCTTAGAAAAAAACTCCAGACATAAATTCGAAATTTAAGAAAAAGAGAGGAGACAGATTATGGAAAATAATTGTGTTCCAAAGGATAAAAAGTTTGTTCCTGTTATAGAGTCAAAGCTCAGAAAAAAAATAGTAGAGGTTCCAAAGGAAATATATCAAGCAAGTGGGATTAATATTTTTGCCAAACGTATTAAGTCGCTTATGTTTTCTACCGATGTAGCACTTATAAAGAATTCAAATGCAGATGGGGTTATTGCGGTATACCCTTTTACACCTCAGCTATCAATAACTCAGGCTATAATAGAGGTTTCTCCTAGCCCTGTATTTTGCGGAGTAGGAGGAGGGCTTACAACAGGACAGCGCTCTATAGATATTGCTCTTCATGCAGAGCTAAACGGTGCTTTTGGAGTAGTACTTAATGCACCTACACCAAATGCTCTTATTATGGAAATGAAAAAACGTATAGATATACCAATAGTTATAACTGTGGTATCTGAAAAAGAAGATATAGCAGCTCGAATAAAAGCTGGAGTGTCCATATTTAACGTATCTGGAGGAGCTAAAACTGCTTCCATAGTTTCAAAGATAAGAAATGAATTTCCAGAAATGCCAATTATAGCTACGGGAGGACCTACGCCAGAGAGCATACTTGAAACTATAAATGCTGGAGCAAACGCTATAACCTATACTCCACCTAGCAGTGGAGAGCTATTCTCGCAGATTATGGAAAACTACAGAGGGGGACTTAAGTAGGAATGAGAATTCAGATTGAAGATATTCAAAAGGATATGATTATCGACGAGGATGTATATAGTAATCAGGGAAACCTCATAGTAGGCAGGGGTTTCTCTGTTTCCAATGCTATGATACTAAAAAATCTTCTAAGGCAGCATAAGGTGGACAAAGTAAAAGTATTGACTTTATCTGAGGAAGTAGCACAGCCATCACCTCAAGAGAAAATTGAGCAGGAAATAGTGGACTTTAAATTGGAGTTTCACGACACAGTAAGCACTATAGAAAATGAAATTTCAAGCATATTAAGTGGTGAAATTGAGGAAGAAAAATTAAACAATCTTGTGGAGTCCAGTCTTAATATGCAATCAGGAACTACCTTGAATATTTTTCAGATGATGCAAAAGGTAAAGGACAGCGATGATGTTACCTATTCACATTGCTACAGTGTATCATTATCCGCCTATGCTATAGGAAAATGGCTTAAGCTTTCTGAAGAAGAGCTAAAGGAATTGACTTTAAGTGCAATTTTAGCTGATGCTGGCAAGGCCTCAGTTCCAAAGGAAATCCTTATGAAAAAAGGATTTTTGACAGAGCAAGAGCTGAGTGAAATGAAAAAGCACGTTCAGTATTCATATGATATGCTAGACAATTATCCTATAAGCAAAAAGGTTAAGGATGCTATACGCTACCATCATGAGAGAGAAGATGGTTCGGGCTACCCAGAGGGATTAAAAGGGGATAAGATACCTTACTATGCCAAGATTATAGCTATAGCAGACGTGTATACAGCACTGACTTCAAAAAGACCACAAAGAGAGAAGCTCACTCCTTTTGAAGCTCTTAAAATCATGGAAAGAGATTTCATGGATAAGCTAGACGTGACCATACTTACTGAATTCTTGAAGCGAATAGCGGAAAACTACATAGGAAATCCTGTAAAGCTAAATGATGATACGATAGGTGAGATAGTGTTCTTATCTGTACATAAGTTGTCAAGACCAGTTATTAAAACTACTCAGGGCGATAAACTGATAGATTTAGGAAATAAAGAAAACGCTAAATTAGAAATAGTAGAATTTTTATAGAACTTAAAAAGCCTAAATCCAACTAAGTTTCAAATGAAACCATTTAGTGAGATTTAGGCTTTTGCTATTAATTATACTACTTAGAGTAAAACTCTATGATATATGAATCAGTCACCTCTATAGGTACCTGGTCTCGTTTTGGCTCAGCAATTAGCTTTCCAGAAAAATCATTTAGATTTTTCTCTAGATAAGGTAAATTGGTTGTTGTGCTTGTAAAGCTATCTTTGAAAATAGCTATGCTTTTTGATTTTTCTTTTAGAGAAATGGTATCTTCCACTTCTACTTTATAAGATGGTCTGTCTACTTTTTTTCCATTCACTAGGATATGACCATGAACTACCATCTGCCTAGCTTGCCTTAAGGTAGATGCAAAGCCCAGTCTATATGTCATATTGTCCAGTCTTTGCTCTAGTCTTTGAACTAGCTTTTCACCAGAGTTTCCCTTTGAATGCATAGCAGCTTCCACATAGATTTTAAATTGTTTTTCCAGTACGCCATAATAGGCTTTTAGTTTTTGTTTTTCTCTTAGCTGTTTTCCATATTCTGATATTTTCTTTTGTGGCTTTACCCCTCTATTTAACGCTTTAGGGTGATCAAATACATTTACGCCCAGACTTCTTGCCACTTTAAATCTAGGTCCCATTGGTCTTGCCAATATGTTTCCTCCTCAAAAATACTAAACATAATAAAATTACGTCCAGCAGCCGATTATTATTATACGATAAAATCTAAGAGATGTAAACGATAATTTAAATCAATTGATATATAGATTCGAATAAATAATTAATAATGCTATAGCTTTAGTAAAGGATATAGCTGTAAGAGAGCCTCTTAAAAGCCGTATAAGATTTACTATAAAAACTTTAGTTTTGTGAAAGGGATTGAGTTTTATAAAAATAAGAGGATAATATAATTAAGAGGTATTAAGAAAAACTAGAAGCTAAGATACTGGTTTTCAAATTAATAGCTATGATATAATAATATATTGCATTTTAAATTAAATTTATTAAGTATAAAATAAAGGATGATATTATGAAAAAAAGAGTTGTTTTAGGTATGAGCGGAGGAGTAGATTCCTCTGTATCAGCAGTAATTTTAAAAGAAGCTGGCTACGATGTAGTCGGTATTTTTATGAAAAATTGGGATGAAAAGGATGAAGATGGAGTTTGTACAGCTACAGAGGATTATGAAGATGTAAGAAGAGTTGCAGACCAGCTTGGAATCCCATATTATACAGTGAATTTTGAAAAGGAATACTGGGATAGAGTGTTCAGCTATTTTCTGGATGAATACAATAAAGGAAGAACACCAAATCCAGATGTAATGTGCAATCAAGAGATTAAATTTAATGCATTTTTAGATTACGCGCTTAAGCTTGACGCTGATTACATAGCTATGGGACATTACGCTAGAGTAGAAGAAAGAGATGGTAAATTTTACTTGCTAAGAGGCGTTGATAATAATAAAGACCAGACCTATTTCTTGTCTAGAATAGGCCAAAAAGCTCTTTCTAAATCACTTTTTCCAATAGGCGAACTTGAAAAATCTAAAGTGAGAGAAATAGCTGAAAAAAATGAGCTTTACACTGCAAAGAAAAAAGACTCTACAGGAGTTTGCTTTATAGGTGAGCGTGATTTTGATGCCTTCCTTGACAAATACCTGCTTTCGAAAAAAGGCGATATGATAAATGTAGATACAGGCAAAAAGATATCCCAGCATCATGGACTTTACCACTACACGCTAGGACAAAGAAAAGGCATAGGAATAGGTGGAGTAGGAAGCGGAGAGCCATGGTTTGTAGTTGGAAAGGATCTTAAGAAGAATCTTCTATATGTAGCTCAAGGAGAGCAGCATGAGGCGCTTTATTCTACTTCCTTAATAGGAGAAGCTCCAGCGTGGACTTTAGATGAGGAGCCAGTATTTCCAATTCACTGCACTGCAAAATTCAGATACAGACAGCAAGATATTCCTGTTACTGTACACAAGATGGAAGATGGAAACCTTCATATAGTGTATGACAATCCAGTAAAAGCAGTTACTCCAGGACAGGTAGCTGTACTTTATGATGCAGATATCTGTTTAGGAAGCAGTATTATAAAATCCATAGAGCCTGTAAATAATAAGTATAAATATCTTAACCCGACATTTTAGACAAAAAGCTTTATTAAAATACATGCAAAGGACAGACTTGATAAAAAGTCTATGAGGTAGTCAAAATGGACAAAGAGACAAAAAGCTATTTAAAGATTGCCCTAGCAGGCAGTTTATGGGGCATGATTGGTATTTTCGTTCAGACACTTAGAGGATTTGGATTAAGTGCAGAATTTGTAGCATTTTCTAGAGTTTTTCTGGGATTTGCTTTGCTTGCAGTATGGTTTTTAATAAAAGATCCGAGCATTTTAAAAATAGACCTAAAAGGACTGATTTCTGCTTGCGTTATAGGTGTGATTTCGCAGGGATTATTTAATCTTACTTATTTTGCGTCTATTCAAAGAGTAGGAACCTTTACAGCGGTAGTTTTGCTTTATTTTTCACCTGTGTTTATGTTTTTGCTAGGAACCTTTATGTACAAGGAAAAAGCTGATAAAAGAAAAATAATTTCAGTGCTGATATGTTTTGCAGGCTGTATATTTGGAGTAACTGGTGGAGACTTTTCAGCACTGAAAGCAGATTTTCCTGGAATAGCTCTAGGACTTATTGCATCTCTTAGCTATTCACTTATGCCAGCACTTAGCAAGAAAACAGCATCCTCGTATAATCCTTTTACTATTATAATCTACAGCTTTATGTTTGGAAGCCTTATGCTGCTTCCATTTGCAAAGCCGATGAACGAGCTATATATGCTTCAAGATTTAAGACTTGTAGTATTGCTTATAGCCTTTAGTATATTTGTAGCAGCTATGCCTTACTGCCTTTACATACCGTCACTTCACAATGTACAGGTTTCAAAGCTAGGAGTTATTGCATCTGTTGAGCTAATAGTATCGATTGCAATAGCTGCAGTATTCTTAAAAGAACCTGTAAGACTGGGCAATCTTATAGGTGTAGCCATAATACTGGTGTCTATAGGAGCAATGAACAAGCCACCTGTGAAGATGATTAAGAGAGAAATATCACAGTAGATGAGAGAATAATTTCGCAATTATATATTAAGCCTTGATAAAAATCACAGACGAATCAGCTTAATTTCTTTACTGTGAATATATTAAGGTTCAAAGTCCAATCGCCTATTAACCTGATTGGACTTAATTATTTAATACGAGATTATCAAATCATCTGGAGGGTAATAAATGAAAATAGCTATATTAGTAAATGAAGATACTATGAAAAGATGTACAGGAAAAGGTTGCTTCAATGCGTTTTTCAATAGGCTTGATTCGTTTTCAGACTATGGACCAGAGGCTCAGATTCTAGGCTTTACTCATGTGGGCGGAGATTTGGAGCATAAAATAGAAAAATTAAAGAAAAATAAAGTTGAAGCAGTTCATCTTTCGAGTTGTCTTAGAAGACGCTACTCAGGATATCAGGAGCTTTTAGAAAGGCTCTCAAAGGACTTTGAAGTTAAAGGCTATACTCATGGAAGAGCGATATTGGATTAATATCTTAGGAAGGAAGATGATTATGGGTTTATTTTCTTCAGGGCAAAAGCAAGTAAAAGAACATAGCACTATAGAGCAAAAAGCTGATATAGGTGCGATTAAAGAGGTACTTAGAAGAATATCCATTGGAGAGCTGTGCAAAGTATCGGCAGATGAGATTAAGGACAAAGAGATTGCTGAGCTTTTGAACACTATTATGAGCAGAAATATATCGAAAAAAGATGAGATTCTACATCTTAACTCAATATTAAATGAAGTAGTAAAGATGGTAGAAGTAAAAACCATGGTCGAAGGTATAGAAACTCAGTCAGACACCCTTCAGTCTATGTCAGCTAGCAGTGAGCAGCTTTCAGCTTCTGTTGAGGATGTAGCCCAGATGACTCTTAAGGCATCAGAAATGGCGTCAGAGCTTTATGATACCTCACAAAAAGGCTCTGAAAATATATCAAAGGCAATGGATTTTGTAAAAACTTCATTCGAAGATATTGAATCAGTAAACCTAATGATGAGCGAAGTAAAGAAGAAAACAGAAACGATAAATCAAATAGTAGATATAGTAAAGGGAATAGCAGATCAGACGAACCTTTTAGCTCTAAACGCAGCTATAGAAGCAGCTAGAGCAGGAGAATCAGGAAGAGGATTCGCAGTAGTTGCTGATGAGGTTAGAAAGCTTGCAGAGCATACTAAAAACTCTGTAGATGATATCCAAAAAAATGTTGGAGAGCTTCAGGTATCTATAGATTCTTCTGTTGTAAGTATAAATAATACTACAGCGCAGCTTCATTCAGGCTCAAAGCTAGTAGATGAATCTCTAGAATCCATGGGGCAAATAGGCTCAGCTGTTGGAAACTTAAGTGATATAGTGACTCAAGTTGCTGCCAATACTCAGGAGCAAACAGCGGCTATTGATACCTTTGCAAGTGGGACTAGCGAAATAGCAGGGCGTTCTGATGACATAGTGAATAGCTGTAATCAGGTAGGGGAAAAAATCTTTGAAGTTAGTAAGGATATAGACAAGCTTAGGATTGAAATGGTTGCAGAAAGTTCATGTCTAGACAATAGAGAAAAGATAGAAATCTACAAGGTAGACCACTTGATTTGGAGATGGAAGGTATATAACATGATTCTTCACTATGAGGTGGTGGATAAAGAAAAAGTAGCAAGCTACAAAGGATGCAGGCTAGGTCAATGGTATTATGGTATAGAATGCAAGGATTTAGAACACATTTCTGCCTTTAAATCTCTAGAAAAGCCACATATAGCTTTGCATGAAGCTGCTTCAAAGGCTGCGGATGCATATACTAGAGGAGATCTAAAGCTTGCAAATAATTATCTAGAGGAAATGGATAAGCACTCAGCCGAGGTGTTTAGATATTTAGACGAAATAAAAAAATCTATATAAGCAATTAAAAAACCCTCCTTGAAGCTTAAGCTGATTCTTAAACTTCAAGGAGGGTTTGATTATTTATTAGCTTAGAATTTATTTATGCTAGATACGCTTTAATCATCCATAAATTCTTTTCATAGCCAGCTAGCATTCCTGTCAGCATATCTTCTGTTACAGGGTCATCTGCTTCTCCAGCTATATCAATACCGTTTTTAAGAGATTCTATTACATACTCATAATCCTTTTGAAGAGCAGATAGCACTTCGTCTGGGCTTATGCCTTTGCTTTCAACTTCCTTAATTTTTGCATTTGCTAGATAGTCCTTCATAGTTGCAAATGGACGCTCACCTAACTGTAGGATTCTTTCAGCAACTTCATCAAGCTCTCCTGCTACGCCATCATATAGCTCCTCTAGTTTTGCATGTAGCTGGAAGAAACCTCTTCCTTCTACGTTCCAGTGATAGTTGTGAAGCTTAGTATACATAACGTGAAGATCTGATAGATGAACATTTAGAAACTGAGTTACAGTGTTAGCGTTTTTCTTGTTAGCCATAATAAAATTCCTCCTTAAAATTATATAAAATTTATTTTTATCATATTAATTAGTTTACCCAAAAATGATTTAATTAAACTAAATTGTAATCATTTCAAAGTTGTCTATAATACAATTATAGCCAATTAAAATAAGTTTAAACATCTTTTTAAAAAAATTTTTTTGAATAAGTTTTTTTGTGGTATATAATATTTATGAGGATTGTTAAAAGCCAACAATTTCAAAACAGATTCAAAACAGACAATTTAGAACTAATCCGGTTGTAAACATAAATATAAGGAGGGCACAATGGAATTTAAATTTGCACATAACAATATAAACGTACTAGATTTAGAAAAAAGCATGGCTTTTTATGAAAAAGCACTAGGGCTTAAAGAAGTAAGAAGAAAGGAAGCTTCTGACGGAAGCTTTATACTCGTATATCTAGGAGATGGAAGCTCAGCTCATCAGCTAGAGCTTACTTGGCTTAGAGACTGGGACAGACCTTATAATCTTGGAGACAATGAGTTTCATATAGCCTTTACTGTGGATGATTATGAAAAGGCTCATGAGCATCACAAGCAGATGGACTGCATAGTATTTGAAAATCCATCAATGGGTATTTATTTTATAGCAGACCCAGACAATTATTGGCTAGAGATATTGCCTCAAAACAGATAAGAGATAAATCAATAGGGTAAAATACCAGGGTGTCCTCATATAAAAATATGGGGGCACTCTTTTGAATTCAAAAAAACTTAGCAAGCCAGTTTAGAAATGAAAAAATAGGCAATAATTAGGATAGAAAGTGAGGCGATTTCATGCTTTGTCAAAATTGTAAGCAAAACGAAGCATCTATTTCATATATGCAGGTTATAAATGGTGCAGTTACAAAGGTATCGCTGTGTGAAGACTGTGCAAAGGAGAAAAAAATAAAGCCTATAGATATAAATATACCTTTTTCAGTCAAGGATTTGTTTGCAAGTCTAATGGATATGGACAAGAGCAGTACCTATGAGGCTGAAAAAGAAAAGGCCTGCCCAAAATGCCGCTCTACCTACAGCAGATTTCAATCTCTTGGAAAAGTGGGCTGTGAAGCTTGCTATGAAACCTTTAAGGATGAGCTGAGTCCTCTAATAAGAAGAGTGCAAATAAAAGGAGAGCATATAGGAAAAATACCTGAGCATGCGGCCTTTGACATAAAGCGAAAAAGAGAAATCACTAAGCTCAAAACGGAGCTCTCTCATGCTATACAGGCAGAAGAATTTGAAAAAGCAGCTGAGCTAAGAGATAAAATCAAGCTCCTTGAGAAAGAGGTGGGATAATGAACGAAAATGTAGAAGCAAGCAAGCTTGAGGACATGAGAAAAAGCATAGTTGTGAGCTCTAGAGTAAGACTAGCTAGAAATTTGGAGGACTATAATTTTCCAAATAAATTAGAAACAAACGAAGCAAAGGACATTATCTCAAAGGTGAAAAAAAGCCTGGATGGCTATGATATAAACTTTGACGCTGTAATAATGGCTGAGGCAGATATGCTTTACAAGGAATATCTGCTTGAAAATCATTTGATAAGCAAGGAAATGTCAGAAGAAGCAAAAGGAGCAGTATTTATAAATGAGCAAAATACCCTGTCGATAATGGTAAATGAAGAAGACCATCTGAGAATTCAAGCTCTTCTTCCAGGACTCCATATGGATAATGCTTATGAGATGTGCGATAAACTGGATGATTTACTGGAAAAAAACTTAAGATACGCATTTAGGGAGAACCTAGGGTATTTGACTTCTTGTCCTACAAATCTAGGCACAGGAATGAGAGCCTCTGTAATGGTTCATCTGCCAGCGCTAGTTGAGATGGGCTTTATAACTCCAATACTTGAAAATGCTACTCAGATAGGCCTTGCAGTTAGAGGGCTTTATGGAGAGGGAACAAAGTTTATAGGTTCGCTTTTTCAGGTTTCAAATCAGCTTACTTTAGGCTTCAAGGAAGAAGAAATAGTAAACAGCATCATGGGTATAACTAGGCAAATAATTGAAAAGGAAATAGAGGCAGAACGAATATTAGTTTCAAAGCTGGGTATAGGATTACAAGACAGAATTTCTAGATGCCTTGGGATATTAGCGACTAGCAGGGTCATGAAGATAAATGAATCTATGAACTATCTTTCTAAAATCAAGCTAGGAATACGATTAGGCTGGATTACAGGAATATCAGATGAAGAAATAAACAGACTCATGATAAAGGTACAGCCAGGAAATCAAATCATAGATTACAAAGCAAAAAGCCAAGAACAAATAGATACAGGTAGAGCAAATCTGCTCAGGACGATTTTTAAAGATGTTGACTTTGTAGGATAAGGAGGATTACAAAAATGATGGAAAATTTTACAGAAAGAGCAAAGCAAGCCATAGAGCTTGCAAAGAGGGAAGCTAGCAAGCTAGGCCATAATATTGCTGGCAGTGAGCATATTCTTTTAGGACTGATGGCTGAAGGTCAAGGAATAGCTTATCAAGTACTATATAAATTTGGTCTTACCTTAGAATCGCTAGTAAGAGAAATAATAGATTTAGAGGGTATTGGACTTCCAAATACTCATTTTCAAGGCTTTAGCCCTAGAACCAAGGGGATTTTTGAGCTGAGTATAATGGAAGCAAAGATGCTAGGCCATAGCTATATAGGTACTGAGCATTTACTTCTAGCCTTACTAAAGGAAAAAGAGTGCATAGGATGCAGGCTTCTTATGGAAAAAGGTATAGACTATAATCTGGTATTTAAAGAGATTATAAATCTTCTTGGAGGAAGCAGTGCAGGCAAAGAGCCTAATCAAGCTGGAAATACAAGCTCTATGAATAGCCAAAATCCAAATACACCAACACTTAATCAGTACGGTGTGGATTTGACCAAAGAAGCTGACGAAAACAGACTTGACCCTGTAATAGGTAGAAGCAAGGAAATAGAAAGAATAATTCAAATCCTAAGCAGAAGAACTAAAAACAACCCTGTGCTTATAGGCGACCCTGGTGTAGGAAAGACAGCTATAATAGAAGGGCTAGCTCAAAAAATAAACTCAGGAGATATACCATCTACTCTTAAAAATAAGCGTATTATGACTCTAGAGATGGGGACTCTTTTGGCAGGAGCTAAGTACAGAGGAGAGTTTGAAGAGAGAGTTAAAAAAATAGTCGAGGAATTGAAAGCAAACAAAGATGTGATTATATTTATAGATGAAATCCATAATTTAGCAGGAGCTGGTGGAGCTGAAGGCGCTATAGATGCATCAAATATCATGAAGCCTGCACTAGCTAGAGGAGAAATCCAGGTTATGGGAGCTACTACTATAGATGAATACAGAAAGCATATAGAAAAGGATTCTGCTCTAGAGAGAAGATTCCAGACAGTAATGGTAGATGAGCCTAACACTGAGGATTCTATAAAAATACTTCACGGCCTTAGAGATAGATATGAAGCTCACCATAAGGTAAAGATTACTGATGAAGCAATAAAGGCGGCCGTTGATTTATCACATAGATATATCACAGATAGATTTTTGCCTGACAAAGCTATAGATTTAATAGATGAAGCGGCTTCTAGAGTAATGCTTAGAAAATATATGGAGCCTGATAATATCAAGGAGCTAGAGGATAAACTATCTAAGCTTTCTATGGAAAAAGAAGAAGCAATAGCTACTCAGGATTTTGAAAAGGCTGCTAAAATTAGAGATGAAGAAAAGCAAATCAAAGAACAGCTAGGCGAAAATAAAGAGCAGTGGACTAAGAAAAATTATACTAGCACTGAGGTAGTATTAGAAAAGGATATAGCAGAAATAGTATCTTCATGGACAGGTGTTCCAGTTACTAGACTTCAAATGGAAGAATCTACTAAGCTTTTAGATTTAGAAAACATACTTCACAAAAGAGTTATAGGGCAAGAGGAAGCAGTAGAAGCTATATCTAGAGCCATAAGAAGAGCTAGAACAGGTTTGAAGGATCCAAAGAGACCTATAGGCTCATTTATATTCCTAGGACCTACAGGAGTAGGAAAAACTGAGCTTTCAAAGGCTTTAGCAGAAGCAATGTTTGAAGATGAGGATTCTATAGTTAGAATAGATATGAGTGAGTATATGGAAAAGCATTCTGTATCAAAACTCATAGGCTCTCCTCCAGGATATGTAGGCTATGATGAAGGCGGACAGCTTACAGAAAAAATCAGAAGAAAGCCATATTCTGTGGTATTATTTGATGAGATAGAAAAAGCTCATCCAGATGTATTTAATATGCTGCTTCAGATTCTAGACGATGGAAGACTTACAGATTCTAAAGGACGTACTGTCGATTTCAAAAATACAGTGCTCATCATGACTTCAAACGTAGGTGCAACTACTATCCAAAAGCAAAAGACTCTTGGATTTAGCACTGTAACAGATGAGGAAAAGAAAGAAAAAGCGGCTTACGAAAAGATGAAGGACAATGTTATGGTTGAGCTTAAGAGAAGCTTTAAACCAGAGTTTCTAAATCGTGTAGACGATATTATAGTATTCCATGCGCTTACAGATAGAGAGCTTGAAAAAATCGTATATCTAATGATATCAAATCTGGAAAAACGTCTTATGGATAAAAATATTACTATAGAGCTAGATGAGGCTGCAATGAAGCTCATCACTAAAAATGGCTATGATTTAGAGTTTGGAGCAAGACCTCTAAAGAGAGCTATTCAAAGACTGCTTGAAGATGAAATCTCTGAAAAGCTTTTAAGAGGAGAAATAAATGATTCTGACAATATAAAAGTTACAGCAGTGGATGACAAGCTAGATTTCGTAGTAAAGACAAAAACAGTTTAGAATGAAAGGCTAGGGTTAAAATATGGCAAAGGTAAAGACCAAATATATCTGTCAGCAGTGCGGCTATGAATCCGCAAAATGGTGGGGGATCTGTCCAGAGTGCAATAGTGGGGGCTCTATGGTAGAGGAAGCTTATACCCAAAAGGAAACTGCTAGAGCAAAAAAACAAAGCTCACATTTGCAAAAATCTGTGGATTTAAAATCTGTAGAGGGAACTGAGGCTGATAGATTCACTACTCATATTTCTGAATTTGACAGAGTGCTTGGTGGAGGTATAGTAAGAGGCTCTCTTGTTCTTATAGGAGGAGATCCAGGAATAGGAAAGTCCACTTTGCTGCTTCAATTAGCCCACCATATTTCAAAGGAAAAAAAGGTGCTGTATATCTCAGGTGAGGAGTCAGCTCAGCAGATTAAGCTAAGGGCTTCTCGCCTTTTTTCTGGTGATATGAATATGCTCATACTGGCAGAGACGAATCTAGATACTATAGAAGGAGAGATACTTGCAGTTATGCCTGACGTAGTAGTAATAGACTCTGTTCAGACGGTATCATCGCCAGAGCTTACATCTCTTCCAGGAAGTGTTTCTCAGGTTAGAGAAGCAACTGGAAGGCTTATGAATATAGCAAAGGCAAATAACATCAGCTGTTTTCTAGTAGGCCATGTAACAAAAGAAGGAGCTATTGCAGGACCTAGAGTTCTAGAGCATCTAGTGGATACTGTGCTTTATTTTGAAGGCGAGAGATTCAATACCTATAGAATGATAAGAGCTGTAAAAAATCGTTTTGGCTCTACAAATGAGCTTGGAGTTTTTGAAATGACGGATAAAGGCTTGATAGAGGTAAGCAATCCATCCAAAATTCTATTATCTGAGCACAGTGTGGGAGCTCCAGGAACTGCTATAGTTTGTACTATGGAAGGCACAAGACCTATGCTAGTGGAAATCCAAGCTCTTGTTGCTCCAACTACATTTGCAGTGCCTAGAAGAACAGCTACAGGGATTGATTTTAATAGGCTAAACATGCTTCTGGCTGTATTAGAAAGAAGAGCTGGGCTTAGAATTCAGAGTCAGGATGTTTATGTGAATTTGACTGGAGGCATAAAAATTTACGAGCCTTCACTTGATTTAGGGATAGCCTGTGCAGTGGCATCGAGCTTTTCAAACAGAGAAATCAAAAACAATGTGGCATTTTTTGGAGAGATAGGCTTAACAGGTGAGATTCGCTCAGTGAGCTTTGGAGAAAAGCGTATTAATGAAGCCTTAAAGCTTGGATTTGAAGAGGTTATAGTGCCTTATAGCACTGCAAAGGACCTAAAAAATATAAATTCAATTAAGATTACAGGAGTGAAAGATGTAAAGATGGCTCTTGCTGAAGCATTTAAATAAAAGGATTATCAATAATTTAAATATGAATTGTAATAAGCTCTAGAAATCTTCATTTATTTACAATAAAAAAGGTAAAAGTCTAGTTAAAATAGACTTTTACCTAAATTTACATATTATTTTCCTCAGAATTTCCACAGTATTGTAAGTCATTTGTAAATCATAACAGGGTTAATATATTGTAAAATAGTACTGTGAAGATGTTTAAAAAAGACTGAACTTGCCTAGGGTTGTTATTTCGTCATGTTTTTTGCTTAAGATATCGCCAGGGCTTAAATTCAATGTGTTGCACAGTGCAGATATATAAAAAATATGATCGCCTATTTCATGAACTAGCTGTTCTTTGCATCTAGGGCAAAGCTCTCCATCTATATGATTACTTGTAAATTTATCAAGCTCAGAGTAATCCACTTCTGTAGATAGTTGCTGTTTGGAGGCCTTGATACTGATACAGCCACACTCTGTAACGGCTTTTGCTACAGCTCTAGTTGTTCTGGCATCAGTTTCTTGAAGCTTTGTCATTATGTCGAGTATACTTTTATGTCTTATTAGAACCTCTTCAACTTTTTGGGTAAATTCATTTAGCTCCATCTTTTTACCTCCTTGTATTTATATATTATTATACTTAAAGATGCTGTAAAAGGTCAACTGCGAAGATTGGATTAAATTGTGCTATAATGTACTAGGGTCTAGGCAAAAAAATTAGAAAGGTAGGTGAACACATGGTAAAGAAGATTTTAAGAATAATCGTATCTTTAGTTGGAGTAACTATAGGTGCAGCATTTTATATTTATTTGGAACGTATTGTTCCACAATATGCGCCTGAAAGTTTAGTATTAAAAATAGGATTAGCCTCTATTATTTCACTTTCATTCGGACTTATATTTTATTTTTTCTCTCCTTATATCATGAATCTAGGCCAAAAAGCAGCAAACAAAATTGAGAATGAGGTTTCATCAATGCCCACGGGTGAAATTCTAACCTCGAGTATAGGACTTATAATAGGACTTATAATAGCGTATTTTATAAGCGGTTTGGTTATTAATATTCCACTTGTTGGAACTCCTATAGCCACTCTTATTTATATATTCTTCGGATATATAGGCTATAATATAGCAAGCAGAAGAAAAGAGGATTTAGCCAATTTAATAAATGCAGTTAAACCAATTGGGGGCAAAGAAAAAGGTAGCAGCAAGAAAAGCAGTCATGCTATACCACCTAAGATTTTAGATACTAGCGTGGTAATCGATGGAAGAATAGCTGATATTGCTCAAACGGGATTTGTAGAAGGCAAGCTAGTGGTACCGACTTTCGTTTTAGAGGAGCTAAGACATATAGCTGACTCTGCAGATGATTTAAAAAGAGCTAGAGGACGTAGAGGCCTCGATATATTAAACATGATGCAGACAGAGCTTAAGCTAGATGTAGAAATTTGTGAAATGGATTTTGACGATATAGCTGAAGTCGATATGAAGCTTTTAAAATTAGGACAGGTACTAGATGGAAAGGTACTTACAAACGATTATAACCTAAATAAAGTAGCTCAATTTCAAGGCGTAAAGGTTCTAAATATCAATGAGCTGGCAAACTCTATCAAGC
Organism: Acetoanaerobium noterae; assembly: GCF_900168025.1. NCBI lineage: Bacteria > Bacillati > Bacillota > Clostridia > Peptostreptococcales > Filifactoraceae > Acetoanaerobium > Acetoanaerobium noterae. The sequence goes on from NZ_FUYN01000002.1 coordinate 197,471, forward strand.
CACTTGTAATTCCTGGAGAAGAGATGCTAGTTACTATTGTAAAAGAAGGTAAAGAGCAAAATCAAGGTATAGCATATCTAGATGATGGAACGATGATAGTAGTTGAAGGAGCTAGAAAGCTCATCGGCCAGACTTTCCAAGTTCTTGTTACCTCAGTTCTTCAGACAGCAGCAGGTCGTATGATATTTGCAAAGCCAAAATAAAGTTAACTTAGCCCTCCAATGGTTTTTGGAGGGTTTTTAAGTTTTTGATATGAGGGATAGATATTCCAAGCATTGCCATCCACAAGAAGCCCATCTGAAATATATAGCCGTAATTAATAGCTAGTGCAGTCGATGACATAAGTAGCAGTATTCCTGCTAGCTTTATTCTTTTTGGACTTAGAAAATACTTATCTCTATCAGAGGTAGAGAGGATATTTTTTAAAGTAGATAGTCTAAATGCAAACATAGGTGTGATTAAAGACACCATAAGTATATCTATTATAGAGGTTTCTGTTTTTTCTATAGTATACAGATTCAAAAAAGAAAGCAATGAAATAATAAGCATGAAGCTAGCATAAGGAATATTTCTTTTTTGACCTCCCTTTAGCTTGTAATCAGCAAATATAAATATAGAGGCGCTAAGAGGAAAAATAAAGCTATAAAAAAAATAGAGATACACTGAAAAAAACAAGACGAAAATCAAATCAAAATTTGTGACCATACTTCCTGAGCTTCTAGTTAGAATTCTAGTGAGAAGCAAAAAAAATATTCCTGGCAGTATGAGAACCTCATCTACAAAAATAAATATTATAAAAAGAGGAGCAAGTCCATAAAAAGCTTCCACTTTTGCATCAGGGTCTAGCTCTCTTGCAAAGCACCAGCTAAGATAAAATCCCATAGTTTTTACTAGGCTGTGTTTTACAGCCTCAAGAATACCATTTCCACTATATATACTCCAAATATAAAAGCTTATTAGAGAAGCTATCAAAATGCCTATAAGCCATTTGCTGGATTTTTCTTTTATATCAAAACTTCTGATTAAGCTTGAACGTACTACCATATTATTTCCTCCAAACCTACTACAAATAGCCATTTTAAATAAAATCTAAACCTAATTTTCAAAACTACTGATATATAGTGTATAATACCATTATAAAACAGTTATTTAAATATATTTTGTGAAAAGGAGGTATAAGCTATGTATCAAATTTTAGGCGATGAAGTCTATGACAGCCAGGATATAGCAAAGAAGATTGAGCAGTACACTAGCTTTACAGTAAGAGAAGATATGAGCAAGAGAACAAAGCGCGATGATGCACTTGCATTTAAGCTGAGCATACCAGTGAAAAAATTAGATCCTACAGCAAAGGATTATATTGAGGACGATACAGAAATCAATCATCTAATGGTACTTGCAGACGAGATGAGCAACTCTCAAATGGAAAATTTAGGGCTTAAATTTGCAGTTCAAAAAAGCTATGCCTATACGTACGATGAGGTAAAAAACGAAATCCTCCTTGTAAGCGGAATCATGCATATTTCAAATGGAAGAAGAAAACTTCCTGATGTTATGAAGAGGCTACTTAGCCAAGTCTAGACTCCATCCAACTTTAAATCAAAACATAATATGTTAATTTTTGTTAATTTTGGGTAAAAACTTCTATCAAGAGCGATAGAAGTTTTTTTAGTGGAAAGGAGAAAGTATGAAAGTAGCATTAGGATTAATTACAAAATATATAAATGCCGACATTTCTATTTTAGACTTTGTTAAGAACGCCAATAAATTTGGGCATGAAATCGATGCTCTTATTATCTGCTATTCTCATGGGTATGACAGACCCTTTGTTGAAAAACTAGAAAGAGAATTTCCAAAGACCCATTTAATCAAGGTAAACCATAGCTATGATATGGAAAGAGACCTTAGAAAAAGAGGAATAAGAGCCAAGGATTTTATGCCTCTTATCTATGCAGAAACCTTGGAAAACTATGGACTTTTGCCATATAGCACATATAGAAATACAGTTCTAATCAAAGCAATGCTCTTAGAAATGGACGCATTATTCTTCGTAGATACGGACGTTTATCCCCTGCTTTTAAAACCAAGTCATAGAAAGTCAAATCTTCCAGATTATATATCACTAAAAGATACCAAAGAACTCGAAGACTATGAACTTGAAGAAATTGATTTCTTCGAAAGACATTTTAAATATCTGAATCAAAACGATGTAATGGTCACAACTAGCGACTACTCGGGCTATTACATCATTCCACCTATGGAGTATTCATATCTAGATGAGTATCTAGGAGGACTTCAAAAGGAATCGGCTATAGATTTTGTAAAGAGCTGTAGTGGAACTGGCTGCATAAATTTTGCTTCTAAGGAAGAAAAGCCATATAGCACAGATAAGTTCTTAGGTGGAAATATGGCAATAAAGCTCAAAGCATTTAAGGAGCTTCCGCCATTTTTCTCCACTACCTATATGGCAGGAGATGAGCTTGTACTAACTAGAGGCGAGGATACCCTTATGGGAACATTTGCAAAAAACAATCAGCTAAAAGCTGTGGATATAGATACTTTGATATTTCACAACACCTATTCGGATTTTCCGAAAGTGCCTGACATTGTAAACAGTGTGGCTATAAAGGATAGATTCTATTATGCATCTCTAGGCTGGATAGGCAGGAATCCATTTATGAACTATATAAATGGAAATGACTACAAGGCTCTTTATGAAAAACAAAAAGAATTCCTTGTAAAAAGTAGTGTCCATACAGCTAGATACCTAAAGGACAGAAGGTTTTTGATTATGCCAACTGCAATAGACAGTGCTATGAAAAGCTTTAACAGGGTATTAGATGAATATGAGCTTTCTATGGAAGGCTTTGATCACATCAAAATGAAGCTTATTTAAAAAGGAGGATTCTAAAAATGAAGGTATTACTTGTAAATCATTTTCCTCTTGAGGGTTCAGGAAGTGGTATTTATACCAAGAATATAGCTTCTAAACTTACTGAGCTAGGTCATGAGGTAATGGTGATTCTTCCAGAACATACAAATATCAGTAAGCCTTATATAACCAAGAGCATACTGTTTCGAAGCGAAGCAAATAAAGGTGAAAAGGTAGATGCAGAGTTCAATTTCCCTTGCTTTACGACGCATCCTAAAAGCAATAACACCTTTTATCAGCTTACAGATGAGCAGATGCACCATTATATAGATTTGATGCAGATAGCTATAGATGAAGCTGTAGCTATCTTTAAGCCCGATATCATACATTGTCAGCATCTGTGGATAGCGCCTTATTGCGCTAGCAAGACAGGAGTTCCCTATGTAGCTACAGCTCACGGGACAGATTTAAAAGGTCTTGTACTCGACTCAAGATATGTGCCTTATGCCCTTGAAGGAGCTCAAAAATCTAAAAAAATAATAACTATCTCCAAGCAAGTGGATTATGAGGTAGGCGAAAAATACTCAGTCCCTGATTCTCTTAGAAGACTGATTTTAAATGGATTTGATGAGAGCATATTCAATCTAAAGCCTGTAAGCAGAAAAGAAGTTCTTGCTAGCTTTGGACTGCCTGATGCAAGGCATGTAGTTTCTTTTGTAGGCAAGCTAGCTCATTTCAAAGGGGTAGACCTACTTCTAAAAGCCGCAAAGATTTACGAGGAAGAAGTGGAAGATGTAATGACACTTATTGTAGGTCATGGAGAGCTTTATGATGAGCTTAATAATTTAAGAAGAAGCCTAGGGCTAAAACACGTATATATGCTAGGGCATCAGCATCAAGAAAAGGTAGCTGATATCTATAACATAGCTGATGTATCGACAGTCCCTTCTAGAAAGGAACCTTTTGGACTTGTGGCTATAGAGGCATTAGCCTGCGGAACTCCAGTCGTAGTTACAAATGGAGGCGGACTAGTGGATTTTGTAGATGATACTATAGGAAGCGTAATAGATGAAGAGGACTATGAAGCTCTAGCAAAATCCATAATTTCAGAAATAAAAAACCCTGACAAAAAAGCCAAAAGAAAACGAGCTCATGAGTTTGCTATGAAAGAGTTTTCATGGAACAGAGTCATAGATGAAGTGATTGACGTATATGAGAAGGCTATAAAAGGATAGTAGAATTTTGCGAAAGGAGAACTTCTATGAGACGAGTAATGGTGATACCTGTTTATTATTCTAGACCTAAATCAGAAGGGCATCAAGACGGAGACTCGGTATATGACCACCCCACACCTATAGATGAAGATGGTACCTTAAAGCGGACCTTAGAAAGTATTAGAATCATTAAAAATCAAGATTTTCAGCTGGTGATATTAGTTTCGCCTACAAGTGAAGAGCTTACAGATAGAGCAAAGGAGAAAGTAAACAAAATTCTATCTGAAGTGAATCTAGACATTCAGACTTTTATCTTTACTCCTGCAGAGCTTGAAAAAATTAAAGCTCTAGCGGCAGAGCAAGATGTAGACCAGAGCGTTATTAAGCTTATGAATATAAGAGGGTATGCAAATGTTAGAAACATGTGCATTTATACTGCATATATACTAGGCGCAGAAATGGCTATGCTCATTGATGACGATGAGCTATTTGAAAAAGAGGATTTTGTGGATTTGGCATCTCAGTATATAGGTGGAAGGCTTTACGGAAAGACTATAGATGGAGTAGCTGGATACTATCTCAACAAATATGGCAATTACTATGATGATGTAGATATAGAGCCATGGATGACTTACTGGGATAGATTTGGTTTTAAAGGAAAAGCCTTTGATAAAATAATCGGGCAAGAGCCTAGAATAAAGCTTACTCCGTTTGCATTTGGTGGAGCAATGATAATTCATAGAAATCTTTTTAAAACAGTGCCATTTGATCCGAATGTAACTAGAGGAGAGGATATAGATTATCTTATAAATGCAAAGATGTTTGGCTTTCACTTTTTCTTAGATAGAGAGCTTTCTATCAAGCATTTGCCACCTAAGAAAACTCATCCAGTTTGGAAGAGATTTAGAGAGGACATATACAGATTCCTCTATGAAAAAGCCAAGATAGATTCACAAAGAGACCTTCCGAATATGAACAAGGTAACGAGTCACGATTTTGACCCATATCCAGGAAATTTCCTTACAAATGAACTAGAGGATATGATATTTAAAGCAAATATCATGTTGGCTATGGATTATCTTAGCAATGGAGATATAGAATCAGCAAAGCAAACTATGAACAATATCTATCTTTCAAAATACGATGCTATGCCAAAATTCAATGTTTTTGATGCCTTTATAGAACTTCAAAAAGACTGGAAAAGTCTGTTGAGTTTTACAAAGCAGTACATGATTGATATAAGAGCTATTATGGATATGGCAGAGTTTGGTTATGTCAAAAAATACGATAAAAAATCTGAGCTGGTATCTATGTCTAGAGATGAGATGGAAATTATTCTTAAATCCATGGATTTCTTTAATAATTTAGAAGAAGATGAAATAGATACCCTTGCGGCAATAGCAAAAATGAAGGAATATCCTGAAAATACTTTCATAGGCAAGGCCAATGAAAAAGTTGTCAGAATGAGAATAATATATAAAGGTGTGGTTAGGATTCAGAAGGAAACCTTGTCAGGAGATTCTGTAGACCTTGCTATACTTGAAAAGGGAGATTATTTTGGAGAGAGCTTTGATAAGAACTTCACTTCCTATGTGGATATAATAGCTGAAGAGGATTGCGAGCTTATAGAAATAGAGCATGCGGACCTTGTGAGCCTCATAGAGTCTCAGCCAATGCTAGGTATTAGAATACTTCAGATGCTAAATGCGAAGCTATCGCTCAAGCTAAAAACTTTAAATGAACGCTATACCTTGCTTTCGGATAGAGGAAGTAGTATATATTAAAAAAGATGGGCTTAGCCCATCTTTTCTAATATATAGAATATAACACTATTAAGCTTGAATTTACTATATTTAAGCTATAAATGCTTTAATTAGTAATAGATAGCTTTTAATTAATAGCTAGATTTTTTGAAGAAATGATAAAGGAGAGAAACCCCAGCACCAGTTCCACCGTATGGGCATAGGCTACTTGCTTTGTCTGTCCATGAAGGCCCTGCTATATCTAAGTGAACCCAAGGAAGCCCACTTGTAAACTCTTCTAAAAATAGGGAAGCTGTAATAGTACCAGCTGGTCTTCCAGGAGAGTTTTTAAGGTCAGCAACTTCAGATTTAAGCATTTTTTTGTATTCCTTTTCAAGAGGAAGTCTCCAGATTTTTTCGCTTGCTAGCTTTGATGCGGTGTCAAACTGGGCAAACATATCGTCATCAGAAGAAAGTGTAGCTATTACTTTTTCTCCAAGTGCAACTATAGCTGCTCCCGTAAGCGTAGCTATGTCTATGAGCTTAGTCGCTTTTTCCTCTTTTACAGCATAAGTCAATGCATCAGCAAGAGTAAGTCTTCCTTCTGCATCTGTATTAGTGATTTCTATATATTTTCCAGCCATAGAGCCTATTATGTCTCCTGGTTTGTATGCATGACCAGAAATCATATTTTCACAGCTTGCAACTACTGCTGTAACGTTAATTTTTAATTTCTGAGAAGCTACCATTATCATAGCACCTATAACTGCAGCAGCTCCGCCCATATCTGATTTCATAGTGTGCATTCCATCAGTAGGCTTGATTGAGTAACCACCACTGTCATAAGTCAGACCCTTGCCTATAAGACCGTAGATTTCAGGGTCGTTAGGGTTGCCGTGGTACTTCATAGTGATGAGCTTCATTGGCGCAGCTGAGCCTTTGCCAACAGAAAGAAAGGCTTGCATATCCAGCGCCTTTATATCTGCTTCGTCCATCACCTTAACATCAAATCCATATTCCTTGCCGTATTTTTGAGCTTCTTCAGCAAGCATAGTAGGAGTCATGATATTGGCAGGTTCATTTACTAGAGCTCTTGCCACACAGATGCTTTGACCTTCCATTACACCTTCGTCTAGAGCTTTTTCTAAAATACTCATATCCTCATCAGGACCAACTAGAATATTTACTTCTAGTATATCTACACTGTCTTCTTTAGGAGCTTTGTAGTCTCCAAAGTCATAATTTGAAAGTATGGTGTACTTGGCAACTAGGCTCACCATTTCCTTAGAAGAGGTACTGCAGGAATTGAAAATCTGGTGAATTTCTATAACCTTTGATTTTAATTGTTTAGCTTTTCTTATAGCTGAGCTTATAGCTAGCTTTACTGTTTCTTGGTCTATGCACTGGTCATCGCCAAGGCCTACCAAAATTATGTTTCGAGGGTTTTCTTCTCTTGCAAGTCTAAAGGATTCTATCTGTTCTTTTTTTCCTGTAAATATCTTGTCCTTAACTAGATAGCTAATCATAGCCTCGACATCTGAATCTAAATAGAGCAGACCTTCTGATATTTCTATTCCCTCAGTAAATGGGATTATAGCTGTATCACAAAGTACAGTGGATTCGCCGTGCTTGGAAATTCTAATATCCATAGTTTCCCCTCCTAATAATATAAGTAATACATATAATGTGTTTTTCACATACCTAAATTATACCCCAAGAAACAATCACCCACCACAAAGATTAATATAATAAAAATTAAAAATGTTAAATTTTAGAAACTAATGGGTAGTAATATATAGGAGTCTAAAATTTTGAAAGGAGCAATACAAATGAAACTAATGAAAAGAGACGAAAAAGCTGGTGCACTGAGAAAACAGGATATGATACCAGGGGTAGTTTATGGACATGGAATCGATGCAATTAGCGTTAAAGTTCCAAGGAAAGAGTTTGTAAAATCCTATGAGAAATTCAGACAGACAAAAACCTTCAATTGTGAGATAGATCAAAGTCCTCATCAAGTGTATATCAAAGATGTTCAAAGAGATGTACTTAATCCAGAAAAAATTACTCACTTTGATCTTTTAAAAGTATCAGCATCTGACAAAATCCATACCAGATTGCCGATAGTTCTTTTAGGAAGAGAGAATATCGAAAGACAAGGGCTGATTGTCCAGCAGAGTTTAAATGATATAGATGTAAAATACCAAGTAGGAAAAGGACTTGAGTCTATAGAGGTCGATATTGCTGATTTTAAAGATGGGGATACTCTTAAGGTATCAGATGTTAAAGTGCCAGATTATGTAGATGTTTTAGAGGATATGGATATGCTGGTTGCATCTATAGCTCATCCTAGAGTAGAAGCAGAGCCTGTAGAGGGTGAAGCAGCAGAAGTACCTCTAGTAGAGTAATAGTAAAATAATAAACTAATCCACTAGAGTAATGCGGATTGCTCTTGGAATTTAGAAATCTTATATTATGTACAAAACTAAAGCGAGCCGTTTGGCTCGCTTTTTAAATGCATTTATTTAGTCAACCTTTACTACCCAGCCTTCTGGGCCCTCAACGTCTCCGAATTGGATGCCGTAAAGAGTATCATATAATTTTTTAGTCACAGGACCTACTTCAGTTTCACTGTGGAATACATGAAGCTTGCCATTGTGTGAGATGCCTCCGATTGGAGTGATAACAGCTGCAGTACCACAAGCACCAGCCTCTTTGAACTCATCTATATTGTCGATTAAGCAATCTCTTTCTTCTACTTCCATACCTAGATATTCCTTAGCAATGTGTAGCAGAGAATATTTAGTGATACTTGGAAGAATAGATGGAGATATAGGAGTTACAAACTTATCGTCTTTAGTTATACCAAAGAAGTTAGCAGCGCCTACCTCTTCTATTTTAGTATGAGTAGCTGGATCTAGGTAGATACAGTCAGCAAAGCCTGCTTTTACAGCTAGTTCATGAGGATAAAGGCTTCCTGCATAGTTTCCACCAACTTTTGCTGCGCCAGTTCCATAAGGAGCTGCACGGTCATACTCAGAAGTAATAAAGTTTACAGGAGTCATTCCACCCTTGAAGTATGGACCAACTGGCATACAGAAAATACAGAAGATATATTCTGGAGCTGGCTTAACACCTATGTTGTCGCCTACACCGATTAGGAAAGGACGTAGATACATAGTAGCGCCGCTTCCGTATGGAGGCATAAATCTTTCATTAGCCTTTACAACCTTTTTACAGGCATCTACGAATCTCTCTACAGGAAACTCAGGCATCATGATACGATTACAGCTTTTAATCATACGCTTAGCATTTTCGTCTGGTCTGAATAATTGAATCTCACCGTTTTTTGTTCTATATGCTTTTAAGCCTTCAAATGTTTGCTGTCCGTAATGTAATGCTGCAGCAGACTGGCTGATAGTTAGAGTATTTTCTTCTATAAGCTTACCCTCGTCCCATTGGCCGTCCTTGTAGTATGATATGTAGCTAAAGTCAGTTTTCATGTAGCTAAAACCTAGTTTGCCCCAATCTATGTTCTCAATTTGCATAGATTATCCCTCCTTCAAATTTAATATCATTAAATATATTATAGCATAGAAAAAACGTTTGCCTAAAGATTAGAATATTCAAAATAATTAGAAATACAATTTCCTAAAGTTTTTTCAATCAAAAAAGAGATTGTCTCGTATTTTAAAGACAATCCCTTATAAGATAATGGTAAAACTTTAGATTATAAAACCAAGCTAAAGCTTTATTTGATTACTAAAGTTGATTTTATTATTTTGCTGATATAGCTGCCATAGTTATATAGTTATATGGCTTGTTAAAGTGAGGAAGGAAGAAAATGTCAGTAAGAGCAAGCTTATCGATAGTCACTTTTTCCTGAATAGCAAGTGAGAACATATGGATACCCATAGACATATCATAAGTTGATGCCATCTGAGCACCTATTATAACTCTTGTGTTTTTATCATATACTATTCTGATTTTTACTGATGGATTTTCTGACTCTATAAACTCTGGTTTTTGAAGGTCATCGTAATCAGTAGCTAGAGCATCGATTCCTAGTGACTTTGCTTTTGCAAGAGTAAGTCCAGTAGATACCATTTTTAAATCGTAGATGCATATGCCGTTTGAGCCTTGAACACCAGCAGATTCTAAAGCAGTGCCTCCTGCATTGTGAGCAGCAACTATACCTGAACGTACAGCATTTGTTGCTAGAGCTATATAGTTAGTATCTTGGATGCTGTTGTCGTAAACAGTAGCGCAGTCACCTATAGCGTAAACGTCCTTGATGCTTGTTTCTTGATTTTTATTTACAACATAGGCACCATTTCTAAATAGCTCAAGCTTGTCTTTTCCTAGCTCGTTATTTGGTCTAAAGCCTATAGAAAGAACTACCATATCTGCTTTATGAGTGCCTTTATCAGTAACTACCTCTTTAACCTTTGTATCGCCCTTTAGCTCAAGCACTTTTTCTCCAAAAGCAAGTTTAATACCGTGGTCTTTTAGGTTCTGCTTCATAAGCTCAGTAAATTCTTCATCGTAATATGCAGGAAGACAAGTATCTGCGATATCTATTAGAGTAACATTTTTTCCATGTCTTTCAAAAGCTTCAGCAAGCTCTACGCCTATATATCCAGCGCCTACTACTACGACATCCTTTATATCTTCTGTTTTAAGTTTTTGGATTACCTCGTCAGCGTGTTGGTACAGCTTTACTTTTTGAACATTTTCTAAATCTCTGCCAGGGATATCTGGGATGATAGGCATAGAACCAGTTGCTAAGATAATTTTATCGTAGCTTTCTTCTACCTTAGAGCCGTCTTTTAGGGTAGCGTAAACTATTTTTTTATCAAAGTCGATGCTTTCAACTGGAGCTTCCATGTGAACTACAGCACCTTGAGCTTCTAACTTTTCTTTGTTTGAATAAAATAAGCCTTCAGCTCCAGCTATCTGCTCGCCTATCCAAAGAGCCATACCACAACCTAAAAAGCTTATATTTGAATTGGCATCAAATATAGTTACCTTGGCATCCTTGTAGTTCCCCATAATAGTGTTAGCAGCAGCAGTTCCAGCGTGATTAGCACCTACGATTACGATTTTGTTCATGTTAACTCTCCTCTCAAATTAAAAACAATTAAGAATTAAAATTAGTTAAAACTAAAGTTAAAAATGATTATATTTTAAAATTAAAAAGTATACTAAAACAGTATTGATTACAATTTGAATTTATTATATCACTGGTTAAAAAAATAGCAATAGGTTTTTAAAAAAATTTTAAAAAATATCCAAAAATGGTATAATCTAGAGTTGAATGAGGAATTTATGGGTATAAAATATATTCAGTTAAAAATTTATAAATTGATATGAAACAATGGAGATGAAACTTGATGAAAAAATGTTCAGTATGTAAGAAGAATATAGCTATGCTTTTTGCTTCGACATATGAAAATGGTAAACCAGAAATGAAAGGGCTATGCCTTAACTGTGCTAAGAAGATGAATATCCCAGGGATAGATGATCTTATAAAGCAGACAGGTATGTCAGAGGAAGAGCTATCTGCAATCACTGACCAGATGAATGATTCTATGAGTATGTTTGATGAGGATAGCGAGATGGATTTTTTATCAAATTTTAAGGATGCTGATAAGGAAGACGAGGTTCAAATAGAAGAAAATGAAGAAGCTGAGGCTCATCAAGATGAAGTAGAAGATAAAGAGCCGTCTAAGAAAAAGAAGAAGAAAAAGAAATACCTAGATACCTTTGGAACTAACCTTACTGACAAAGCTTCAAAAAATCAAATAGATAAGGTTATAGGAAGAGATAAAGAAATTCAAAGGGTAATACAGATATTAAATAGAAGAGCAAAAAACAATCCAGTACTAGTAGGAGAGCCAGGAGTAGGAAAAACTGCTATTGCAGAAGGACTAGCTGTTAGGATAGCTGAAAAGCAAGTGCCATCAAAGCTACTAAACGCAGAGGTATATCTGCTGGATATGACTGCTGTTGTTGCTGGAACTCAGTTTAGAGGCCAGTTCGAGGGAAGAATGAAGTCTATAATCACTGAAGCTCAAAGCTACGGCAATATCATTTTAGTAATAGATGAGCTTCACAATATCATGGGTGCAGGAGAGGTTCATGGTGGAACTATGAATGCTGCCAATATCCTAAAGCCAGCTCTTGCAAGAGGAGATGTCCAAATCATCGGAGCAACTACTTTATCAGAGTATAGAAAGCATATCGAAAAGGACTCTGCGCTTGAAAGACGCTTTCAACCTGTAATCGTAGATGAACCTAGTGAAGAAGAAAGCATAGAAATACTAAAAGGAATAAAAGTCTACTACGAGGATTATCATCAAGTGAGTATTTCTGATGAAGTAATAGAAGCGGCTGTAAAGATGTCTAATAGATATATCACAGATAGATTTTTGCCTGATAAAGCCATAGATGTAATAGATGAGGCAGGCTCTAGAGCCAATCTTGTAAATGAAGTGCTAACTAGCATCGAGGATTACAAAACTCAGCTGATGCAAAGCACCTACCTAAAAGATCAAGCTTCAGAAAAAGGTGATTTTGAAGGAGCAGCTTATTACAAGGCTGAAGAAATTCGTCTTACTCAAAAAATTGAACTGCTTGAAAAGAGTTCAAAGACACCTCTTACGATAGAAGATGTAGCTCATATCATAGAAGCATGGACTAAGATTCCTCTTAAATCCATAACCGAGGAAGAGGCTATAAAGCTTCTGAATCTAGAGCAAAGACTTCACCAAAGAGTAATAGGTCAAGATGAAGCTATATCTAGCATCTCAAGAACAGTAAGAAGAAATCGTTCTGGCTTTAGAAAAAGAAGAAAGCCAGCATCCTTTATATTTGTAGGCCCTACAGGAGTAGGAAAGACAGAGGTAGTAAGAGCTTTAGCAAAAGAGATGTTTGGAAGCGAAGATGATATGATAAGAATCGATATGAGTGAGTATATGGAAAGACATACAGTATCAAAGCTCATAGGCTCACCTCCTGGATATGTAGGCTATGATGAGGGTGGACAGCTGACAGAAAAAGTAAGAAGAAGACCTTACTCTGTAATTTTATTTGATGAGATAGAAAAAGCTCATGCAGATGTATTTAACATGCTGCTTCAGATTTTAGAGGATGGAAGACTTACTGATGCACAAGGCAGAACAGTATTCTTTGAAAATACCATTATAGTTATGACCTCAAATGCTGGAACTTCATATAAAAGTAAGAGCATGGGCTTTGGAAATGCAAACACTCTAGAAGAGAGCGAGCATATCAAGGATGCCCTTAAGGAAGTCTTCAGACCTGAATTTTTAAATCGTGTAGACGATATAGTTGTGTTTACTAGACTTTCAAAGCCTCAGCTAAGAGAAATAGTAGACCTTATGATAAAGGAAGTTCAAACTGAGCTAGCAGAAAAAGGAATCAGTCTTCATGTGAGCGATGAAGTAAAAGAATTCTTACTAGAAAAAGGCTATGATGACAAATATGGAGCAAGACCTCTAAGACGAGTGATACAAAGATATATTGAAGATGAAATATCGGAGCTATACTTGCGTAAAGAGATTCTGGATAAAGACTCAATATCAGCAATCATGCTAAATGCACAGGTAAGTATAGTAAAAAGCCATGAATGAAAAAAAAGCTCGTTTTATTAGCATAGGAATGGTAGCTCTTGCTGTACTTGTTGGAATATTTGGATATACGCGCCCTGAAAAGCTTCTTAGTAAAGAGGGCGTGTACTACTACATACCTGTAGGAGATTACATTGATTCAAATGGAGATGGAGTAGGAGATATCCAAGGAATAATCAGAAACCTAGACAGCCTAAATGATTCCAATCCAAATACCAGTACGGACCTTGGTGTAAATGGAATAGTAATTAGCCCAGTATACCTAGCAAAAGGTCCAAATAAAAGCGAGCCTTTAGATTATTATAAAATCGACCCTGAATATGGGAACCTAATCGATCTAGAAGAGCTTATTTCAGAGGCGAATAAGCGTGGTATGAAGGTCATCATGGAAATGGAGTTTAACCATACTAGCATAGATCATGAGTGGTTTAGGCAGGCTTTATCAAGCGCAAAAAGCCCATTTAGAAGCTATTACAATCTAAAAGGCTTAGATTATCAGCCTAGAACTGAGTCAAGGCTTGTCAATGAAGAGTCTCTATGGCACAGATTAAACGGCTTAAAGTACTTTAGCTACAAAGATTATATGACAGCTGATTTAAATTATGAAAGTGCTGAACTTAGAAATGATATCAAGGAAATAGCTATATTTTACCTTGAAACTGGACTAAATGGACTTAAGCTGAAAAATGCCAACAACATCTATACCTATTATGAAGAGCCTAATGAAGATTCTAGACTGGAGAAAAATTTGGACTGGTGGCAGTCCTTTAGATTAGCTTGTAAAGAAGTAGACCCAGATGTTTATTTAATAGCTGATGTAAATGATAGAGCTGCAGTTATAGCGCCATATTTCAAAGAATTTAACACAGTTATGAATGTCTTCGCAGGTGAAAGAGCTATTCCATACATGATTAAATCTGGCAAGGATATGTCAGCAGATAATGGTATGTTTGCAAAGCAGATGGATAATATAAGCTCGTCATATAAAAAATATGGCAAAAATCCTATAGACGGAATTTACTTATCTGATGAATCAGGAACTATAATGAGCAAGGTAGGAAATCATGCTAAAAAATCTAAGCTGGCAGCTAGCATAATGATGACGCTACCTGGAAATCCATTTATCTACTATGGCGATGAGCTAGGAATGAATGATGAAAAAATCCAAAACCCAGACTCTACTATATACAATCACTACACTGATTTGATAAGGCTAAGACAGCTTCATCCTGCATTAAAAACAGGAAGTCTAATTGAAACCTCAGATGACAATGTACATGTACTTTCGTATATCAGATACGATTCAAAAGAAAAAGAGAATCTTTTAGTGATACATAATCTTTCTGATGATACTCAGTCAGCCTATATAAGAGAGCTTAAATCCTATGATGAAAAGAATATAATTCATTCCACATCAAATCATGATGTCATGGACAAAAATCTCAGCAAGGTTCAGCTCAGTGGATATTCTACATTGGTAATTTCATTGAAGTAGGTACTAAGCTAATTAGAGGGATAAAGACTGCTTATAAATTGCTGGGATCTTATTGCATTCGCAATAAGAAAAATCAGGTTCTTGAATAAATTGGAAAATTGGTATATAATATTTTCAGATAAAACTAGAGTTACTATAGATACTCAGGATAAAATTATGAGGTGTTTTATGAGTGTGATTGTTCTTTTATAGTGAATTAAATAAAATCTAACAGGTACGAGGTCATATGAGCATTTGCTATATGTCTATTTGACTTGCTTGGATTTCACTGATAAAAGACGATACTAACTGTATGAACCTTGTAAAGCAAAAGGCTACATTGCCTTTACTTTTAGATGGTTATTAACTGCAGCTATTTAGTCTGCAGTTTTTTTGTTTTTGAAATAACCCATAATTTTATTTTTGAGGAGATTAACATGAATAAAGCGATACAAACATTAGAATTTAATAAAATAAAAGAACGACTAAGTGAATTTTGCCAAAGCTCATTAGGTAAGCAGCTAGTAGATAACCTATATCCTGCTGTAAATATAAAAGCAGTAGAAACTAGACTCAAAGAAACAAAAGAAGCAGTGAGGCTTCTAAAAGCTGGAATGATACCACCTCTTGGAGGGCTCAGCAATATATCCATGCTACTTGAAAAAACTGAAAAAGGCATGATATTAGAGGCTAGTGAGCTAACTGCCATCAATGATTTTCTAAGAGCCTGCAGAAACCTAGAGCAATTTATGAATAAGCATAAAGAGCTGATACCCCTCATATCTGAGTATATACTTTCTATGAAAAGCTATAAGGATATAGAAGAGGAGATTTCCTACAGTGTAAGCGGAGCAATAGTTCTCTCTCAAGCGTCCAAAAACCTAGGAAGAATAAGAAGGCTAAAGGAAAATCAAAAAGAGAAGATTGAAAAGACCCTTCAGGCATTTTTATCATCTAACTCAAACAAATCTCTTATTCAGGAGTTTTTTATAAGCGAAAAAAATGGTCATTACACCATACCTATAAAATCAGCATATAAAAATCATGTAGAGGGGAGCATAATTGAGACCTCATCTACAGGCTCTACAGTGTTTATAGAGCCAAAAGCAATAGCAAAGCTCTCAGGAGAGATGCAGATGCTGGAAGCCGAAGAATTGGCAGAGCAGTATCAGATACTAGCAGGGCTCACTGGACTTATATATGAAAATATAAGCAGTATCAAGCAAAACATGGAGCTTATGGCGACTTATGATTTAATATTTGCAAAGGCGAGATATGCAATCAGCATAAATGCAGCAATGCCTGAAATAAATCTAAAAAGGCATATAAAAATAGTAAATGGAAGACATCCTCTGCTAGAGGGAAGAGTGGTGCCGCTTAATATAGAGGTAGGACCTGATTTTAATACCCTAGTGATAACAGGACCAAACGCAGGAGGAAAGACAGTGACGCTAAAAACAGTTGGCCTTCTTATCCTCATGACTCAGTGCGGATTATTTATACCAGCAGATGAGAGTAGTCAGATACCAGTTTTAGATGATGTGCTAGTAGACATAGGAGACAATCAAAGCATAGAAAATGCCCTTAGTACTTTTTCATCCCATATGCAAAATCTCGGAATCATACTCAAAAAATCATCAAACAACACCTTGGTTCTAATAGATGAAATAGGAACAGGAACAGATCCGGCAGAGGGAGCGGCTATAGCGGCGGCTATACTTGAAGAGCTCAGCAGAAAAGGAAGCCTTACCATAGCAACTACTCACTATGGAGAAATAAAGGAATTTGCTGTGAGGCATCCTCTGTTTAGAAATGCATCTGTACTATTTGATAAAGAAACTCTGTCACCCTTGTATGAGCTTATTATGGGTGAAAGTGGAGAGAGCAATGCCTTTTGGATAGTGGAAAAATTTGCATTTCCATCTGGAGTAATTAATAACGCAAAGCGCTACCTTATGACAAATGAAAAAAATAAAGCGGCATCCTATATTACTGAAAAAGACAAGGAAAAACTGCAGAGTGAATTTGAAAAAAACAAACAAAGACAGCTTGAAAAGCAGATCCTAAAAGAAGAAAGACTAAGTAGCATAAAAGAAAGAAAAGTAGACTACTCAAAGGGTGATAGAGTAAGACTTCTAGATACAGACGAGATAGGGCTAGTTTATGAAGAGGCAGATAAAAACGACAATGTCACTGTCTACCTTTCAAATAATTATAAAAAAGTCTTAAGAAAAAGACTTTCACTTATGGAAAAAGCCCAAAACCTTTATCCAAATGACTATGACTTAGACACTCTTTTTACTGATTATTCTGCTAGAAAGCTAGAGCATGACATAAAAAGGGGCTCGAAAAAAGCTCTCAAGAAAATCCAAAAGGACATTAGATTAAAGAATAGGTAAATAATAAGAGATTAAAGAAAGGATATTAAAGAAACGTTATTAAAAAAACTATATTAAACAATAAGCATTAATACTAAAAAATCCTAGATTACTTAAAATGCATACATTGATGTAAGCATTGAGTAATCTAGGATTTCTAAATTTTAAAAGCTATTTATAAAAAAACATTATTTCTGACAGGGATTTATTTATTTTAAACTTGCCATGATTTATACTTTGAATTTGTAAACTAAAGCTCTTAGCTCTTCCGCAACGCTTGCCAAGCTATCGCCAGCATTTGCTAGCTCTGCTATAGTTGCGGCTTGTTGCTGAGTAGAGGCTGCGACCTCCTGAGTGCCAGCTGCATTTTCTTCGGAAATAGCAGAAAGATTAGAGACCAAATCTATAATAGAGTTTTTGTTATCAGTCATTTGCATTGATGATTCATTTAAGCTATCTATTATAAGCTTTATGGAGTCTATAGCTTTTGCTATCATTTCGAACTTATCACCAGTTTGATTTACGCTTTTAGACTGCTCATCAAACATTACCCTTACTCCCTGCATAGTAGTAACAGCAGCTTGAGATTTAGAACGTAGCTCTTCTATTACGAGCTTGATATCATTTGTGAAGGAATTTGATTGCTCAGCGAGCTTTCGTATTTCATCAGCTACCACGGCAAAGCCTCGTCCTGCCTCTCCAGCTCTAGCAGCCTCTATAGCTGCGTTTAGAGCTAGAAGATTGGTTTGGTCAGCTATGCTTTGAATCATTTCGCTTGCTTCTTGGATTTTCTGGGCACTTTCATTATTGCTCATTATGATGCTATAAACTGTTTCAGTAGCTTCATTGTTTTGCATGGTCTTGTCTATTAGCTCATGGATTATTACAAAGCCTTCTTCTTTTTGAGCTTCTATACTTTTTGCTGCATCGTTAAGCTGCATAAGCTTACGACTATCTTCATCTAAAAGGTTTCCTAAATCGTCGATATTTTGAGCAGTTATTTCTGTATCTTTAGCTTGGTCGCTAGCTCCTCTAGCTATTTGCTCTATAGTATTTGCTATTTCCTCAGAGGTTGTGGCAGCTTGCTGAGTTTTTGCAGTCATATCATCGGAAGCTGAAGCTACGCTTTGGGCAGATTCAGAGGTTTTTCTGATGAATTCAGCCACATTTTCTTGCATTACTAGGAGAGCTTTACACATTTTTCCTAGCTCGTCTCTTCTAGCTGTAAATTTATTAAGCTGATTATTTTCATTTGACCTAAAATCTAGCTCAGCCTGAGTGTCAAGAGCCGTAGTCAAAGCTATTATAGGCTTTGAAATAGAATTACCTATGTAGTAGCTAAGAGCAGCTATTATAAGCAGAATAAGTGCGACTATCATAGCTACAGATTTTATTGTATCCATTTTGCCGTCTTGTGCAATTTTTTCAACATCAGCTATTGTTTTTCCAGTAAAATATATGCCTATTACTTCTTTATTTTCGCCTAAAATAGGTGAATAATGGGTCATATACTGAACACCTAGAATATCAGCTTCTCCAAAGTAAGATTCGCCCTTTGAAATGGCTTCATACGCTTTGCCATTTGAATCTAGGGTAGTTCCTACAGCGCGCTTTCCAGCCTCATCTTTAACAGTGGTCAAAACTCTTACATATTCATTTCCTTGCTTTTCGAACACTGTAGCAACTATGCTCATGCCATCGGACAATTCATCTATATAATCGTATTTTCCAGCTATAGGAAGTCCACTACTGTCTACGAGATTTCCATTTGAACTTGTCTTTAATTCTCCAAATTGCTCCTTGAGATATATCTCGAGCATAGTGTCTGCAGCAAGAAGCTTTTCTTCAAACTGAGAATTTATTATGTCTTCGGTCACCTTGAAGCTACTTAGCAGGCTCAGCGTAAGAGCTGATACTAAAGAAACAATTACTAACCCTAGCATTATTGCTATTATTCTATTTTTTATACTTTTCAAAATCATCCCCCATTTACTTTTTATTTTTATATATTGTTAAGTAAAAAAAATATCACAAATTCCATTATATTAGTGAATATATGTATTTACAATACTATATTTTTTATTTTATCATTAGTAACATAAGCTTAACATTAATGCTCTGATTGGAGGATGGATATGTACAAAGGAACTGGAGTCTCTAGAGGGCTTGCTATAGCAAGAGCACTGGTTATATCCAATCAAGAAATATCAGTAAAAACCTACGAGGTAGAAGATATAAAATCTGAATCGCAAAGAGTGACCTTGGCTTTTCATAAAGCCAAGCTGGAAATAGAAGAGTTTATAAGCACACTTACAAACGAAGAAGAGAAAAACATAATAAACACTCAGCTTATGATGCTAGAAGACCCAGAGCTTTTGAAGGAAATAGATAATTATATTAAAGAAAACTCTGTAAATGCAGAATCAGCTATAGATAAGATTTTGGATGTGTATATAGCTATGTTTGAGCAGATGCCAGATGAGTACATGAGCCAAAGAGCTGTGGATATAAAGGATATAAAAACTAGAGTTCTGCTTACTATGACTAGGCGAACTAGAATGGATGCAATTGAGCTAGACCACGACTGTATCATAGTGGCTGATGAAATATTGCCATCGTATATGACCCAGCTCGATCAGACAAAAGTAGTTGGTTTTATTTCTAGCAAGGGTGGAGTGAATTCGCATAGCTCTATAATAGCTAGAAGCATGCAAAAGCCTATGATAATAGGGCTTAAGGATGTGGTTACTCAGCTAAAAACCGATGATATGCTAGCGATAGACGGAGCAAAGGGCATGGTTTATGTAAATCCAAATGAAGCCCTGATAACTGACTTTGAAAAGCAGATGGAAGCTATGAGGCTTCAAAGAGAGCTGCTTAGGATGCTACCTGATGTCACGGCAACAAAAGATAGCCACCACATAGGTCTATATGCAAACATAGGAAGCATAGAGGATGCAAAATATGCGGCTGAAAATAAAGCTGAAGGGATAGGGCTTTTTAGGACAGAGTTTATTTATCTAAACCAATCAGAGCTTCCTAGTGAAAACTACCAGTATGAAATTTACAAATCGGTTTTAAAGCTCATGAAAGGTAAGGAGGTAGTAATAAGAACGGTTGATATCGGAGCTGACAAGCAGCTAGATTACATAGATATCCCAAAAGAGGACAATCCTTTTTTAGGATTAAGAGGCATAAGGCTGTGTCTTGCGAACAAGGAAATGTTCAAAACTCATTTAAGAGCGCTTCTAAGAGCGAGTATGCATGGGGAAATGAAAATTATGTATCCTATGATTTCGTCGTTAGAAGAGCTTCAAACTGCAAATTATATTCTCGAAGAATGCATGCTAGAGCTAGATGAAGAGAACATACCATATAAGAGAAACATAAAGGTAGGTATGATGGTGGAAGTTCCATCTGCGGCTATAAATTCAGATATACTTGCAAAGCATACGGATTTTTTCAGTATAGGAACAAATGACCTGATTCAGTACACGGTAGCAGTTGACAGAATGAATGAACAGCTTTTGAATCTATATAGCCCTTATGATCCTGCTGTACTTAGACTGATAAAGCTAACAGCTGAAAATGCTCGCAAAAATAATATACCTGTATCTATATGTGGAGAAGCAGCCTCAGAGGAAGCTCTTCTTCCTCTATTTCTTGCTATGGGAATAAATAGCTTAAGTATGAGCGCAGGAGAAATTCTGCCTCTTAGAAAAAAAGTAGGAGAGTTCCAACTGAAGCTTCTAAAGACCATATCCGAGGAGGTAATGGCGTTAGAAACAGCTGGAGAAATAAAAAATCATCTCAAAAAATACATGAGATAGCTAAGTAAATTAGCTATCATACTCATATAATTTATACTTCTCGATAAGCTCTATGAGCTTATCGGGATAATTTGGGTCTGTGGAGTAGCCACAAGCATAAAGAGCTTTCGCCGCTTCTTGATAAGTGAGGGATTCAACTACAGGTTTATACCTATCAGCAGTTCCAACTAGCAGTCCATGATGAGCCATGGATGCGGCAAGATTATCATAGGCTCTAAAGGCACCTGGTATTTGAACTAATTTTCCGTCGATATACTCGTTCGTTTGAAATACAACCCTCTGATCAGTTTCTCTGATGCTTTTTATTCCAAAATAGTTACTGTAGTCCTTCGAAAGAGTAGATTCCCCCCAATTGCTTTCTAGTATTGCTTGAGCTATGGTTATGCTAGGAAATATTTTGTACTTCTCCTCATTTTCCTCAGCATAGGGAAGCATAGCCTCAATAAAATTCTCTTTTCTTATCGCATCGTCGTGGATACGTTTTTTTTCAGGAAGGCTCGCGATTTCTCTTCCTGCAAATATAATTATCATCATTATAGATATGGTGATTAAGCCTGTAGATGCAAATCTTAAAAAAAGATAAAAGTTTTTAGGAAGTTTTTTCTTTCTTCTTTTTCTTTTTTTCATATAGTTATTCTCCAATAAATTATTTTTTTATTTGCTAGTATATTTAATGCATAATTTAGTACATCGTTGTTTATTATATCAAGGTCTTTGGACTTGATAAGTAATATTCACTACGTTAATTAGCAGACTTCTTTCTTTAATTATACAATTTTTGGTTCGAAAATCATAACTGGGATATAAAAATAAAAGGCAACCTTGCCAAATTATATTAGAAATCTAAAAATAAGGAGAAAGGAGAGTATGACTTAGCCGAGAGGTTAATCATAATAGTAAGCTATGGAAAACAGTGAAGCCTTAAAAGTACTACATCATTTAGAAGACCTATTAAAACAGGACGATAGAAAAGCTATATATGACCTTATGACTCATGATTTTAAATCTAGAGTAGGCATGGACCATTATTTAAGACTTGAAAAATATAGGCTTAATTTGAGTTTACCCCTTTGCCTTGTGCATATATATGAAGCGAGCGATGAAAAAATGATGCTAAGAGTGAAGCAGGAGTCGAAATCTGACCATGAGAGCTTTGCAAATATATTATTTGTGAAGGAAGAGGAAATGTGGAAGCTAAGTGGTGTACTTACTTAAATTCCGCTTCTATAATTCAAAATATTCATAAAAGATTGACTAATTATTCAGAATATCTTTTATATTGGAATATTTTGGGTTACAATTATGGTAACTCGCCGTGATATTCACGGCAATATTTAAATAACAAGGAGGTAGAACATGAAGAGTAAGAAGGTTGGTAAGCTTGGAAAAGCTGTAGCACTTATCGTAGCATTACTTATGGTAGTATCTCTTGCAGTTCCTGCATTTGCACAGGATACCAAGACGGCATCTGGACCTGTAGTTTCTATGACTGAGCCAAAGGAAGTGGTTTTTGAGGCAAGAATGTCAGCAGATACAAAGGTTTCAGATTTAAAATGGTATTTTGGAGACAAGGAGCTGTCAGCTTGGAAGAAATGGAGTATGGAAACTGGTGATTTCACAGCAGGACCATTTATTACATTTACTAAAGAGCCAGTTATTGAGAATGGTTTACTTAAGGCAACTATTAGCTTTGACAGATTATTTGACACTACGGATTTAAGTCAAAGAAGACCATATAACATCAGACTTAAATATCCTGAGTTCATAGGAACCTACGAGCTTAAAGCTGTAAATGAAACAGGACAGCAGCAAGCGAAACTCGATGTTTCCCTAGTTCCTTATGAAAGCTATATGAGCTATGACCAGATGAAAGCGGCTGTAGCTGATATAAAAAATTCTGCTAAAGCAGATAGATTTGTAAATCTAGAAGTTTATGGTACTACTGTTCAGGGAAGACCTATGGATTTAGGTATTATAGCAAAAGATAAAGAAGCTGTAGATGAGTATCTTAATGAAACTACACCTATGATGCTTGAAAACCCTGAAAAAATGATAGCTGATATCAAAGCAAATAAAGCTGATTACAAAACAGTTATCTTTATGAACAATATCCACCCAGACGAGCAGCCTGGAGTAGATGCAGTGGTGAAGCTATTTAACGACTATGCTAAGGAAGATTTCATTGATTATGCAACTACTGACGAAAATGGTAAGAAAGTAAATAAGAGAATAAACGTAGATAAATTACTTGAGGATTTTATACTTGTATTTAGCTTTACTCAAAATCCAGATGGTAGAGTAGCAAATACTCGTACAAATGCTAATAACTTGGATTTAAATAGAGATAATGGCTTCCAAACTCAACCGGAAACTCAGGCTATGGCAGCGCAGATTTCTAAGTACAATCCTCTAATATTCCTAGACTATCACGGATTTGTACAGGAGTTTTTAATTGAGCCTTGCACACCTCCTCATGATCCTAACTATGAGACAGATTTACTTTACTCTACTATGCTAGAGCTTGCTCATATCATGGGTAGAGCAGGAGTTGAAAACTCTAAATACGAAGATTATCTTATCCCTATGATAGACTATGGAACTGGATGGGATGATGCAACTTCAGCCTATACAGCAACTTACGCTATGCATCATGGAGCTCTAGGACATACTATAGAAGTTCCAGAAATGAATGAGGATTCCTTTAAAGCAGCTATCCATACAGGATATGCAGCGGCAGATTATGCAATTAATAACAAAGACATGCTTATGCTAAATAAATTAGAATACTATAAGCGTGGAGTAGAAAAACTAGATTCAAGAGAAGCTGATAAAGCAATCGTTAATGCTCAAAACGAAATAAAAGGTCGTCCAAGAGGAAATAACGAAAGCTTCTTCCCGGATTACTATGTAATTCCTATGGGATTAGATGCTCAGAAAAATGCAGTAGCTGCATTTGATATGGTAGCATATCTTGAAAGAAATGGAGTTAAGGTTCATGAGCTAAAATCAGATGCTGGAGCTTACAAAAAAGGCGACATAGTAATAGATATGGCTCAAGCTAAACGTGGCTATGCAAATCATGTGCTTTATTCTGGAGTAGATGAATCAGAATGGGCTGAGATGTATGCAGAAATAGTAACTAATTTCCCTGCGCAAAGAGGCTTTGATGTGATGGAAGTTAGAGATGCAAATTTATTTACAGGAAAACTAGGAGATGTAACTATTAGTAAAGCTCCATCAAGCAGTATTACAGATGCTAAGTTTTACTTGATTCACAACAATTCACTGGAAACAGTAAAGGCTGTAAACCATGCAATTGAAATGGGACATAAAGTTGTAAGAGCAGATTTAGGACAGGGAAAAGAAGGCTTTGCAGTTGATAAAGCTTGCCTAGAGATGCTAGTTGATAAGCATGCACTTAAATTTGAAGCACTTGATAAAATGCCTGAAGGCAAAGAAATAACTTCAAAAACAGTATATGCACCAGCTATGAGTACAGCTTATTTTGCTCTAGAGGCTATGGGCTTTGATGTAGTAACTGATGCAAGCAAGGCTGATGTTTTAGTTACAGATTCAGGCTCATTAGATCCTGAATTAATCGGAACAAAGCCGATGGTAGCTATCGGTGGCTCTGCTATGGCAGCTATAGGTGAAAGTGGAAAGATAGCAGGCTTAGAAGTTAAAACTACAGATTTCTATCACGAAGGTCTACTAAAATCTACAAATAACGCTTCTAGTATGTATAGCTTAGGTTATGCTTCAGATGATACTATGTACAGCTCTTCTGGAACATGGATAGAAAAATTACCAGCAGGCTTTACAGCATTATCAACTGTTAAAAATACGGGAGATTACTTCGTAGCAGGATGGTGGCCAGGACATGAACAGGTTAAAGGCAAGGTTATGTCAGCAGTAGGAATGGTGAATGGACAAAAAACAGTTCTATATGCTGGAAACCTAACAAATAGACTTCATACTCAATATCTGTATAGATGGATTAGTAATGCAGTTTATGAGCTTCAGTAAAAGCTCATAAAAACGAAAAATTGAATTCTATCTTAAAGTTAAATTAGATAGAATATAATGATTAAATAAGGTATTAGCTAATTATTAAAAAAGAAATTGCTTAAATTTTAAAAAAGCTATTTTCTAAAATAAAAAAAGTAAAAAAATAAAGAGACTATTACGAAAAGAAAATTTAATATAATATGTTGGTTTGTCTATTGCAAATTTAAACATATTATATTCTTCTTTTTAGATAGTCTCTTTTGTATTTTACAATTAAGCTTTTAAATTAAATTTATTAAGCTTTAATTTAAAACAAAGAAATATATGAAATTAATATAAATTAACATAAAATTGGAAATATTTGCAAAAGTTAAAATATATCAATTTATGCAAAAAAAGTTTTATAGACCAGTTAAGAGAGGTATAATTATTATGTAGCTTTAATGACTACTGATGTGGTTAGTGTTTTGTTATGGGTAATTATTATGAGGTGAGCTTTTAATTTATTTAAAATGCCTATGAGTGGTCTTATTGCTATATGTGTGAAATCGTTTTTATTTTAAAGGAGGTAAGACGTATGGAACAAAATAAGAAGAAATTTTCTATGCCTTCAGCCTACACTATTTTATTTGCAATTATTGTAGTTGTAGCCATCTTAACATGGATAGTGCCGGCTGGACAGTACGAAATGACAGAGCTAAACGGCAAAGAAGTACCAGTACCAGGAACATATCAGCAGGTGGAAAGAACGCCTCAAGGTATATTTGACATAATAACGTCTCCAGCAAAAGGTTATCAGGATGCTGTTGACGTTGCATTATTTATTCTAATCATAGGAGGATTCCTAGGAGTAGTAATGAAAACTGGAGCTATCGATGCAGGAATTGCTCAGGTTACAAACAAGCTAAAAGGTAAAGAGAAAATCATGATTCCTATATTGATGGTCCTCTTTGGAGTTGGTGGTACTTCCTATGGTATGGCAGAGGAAACCATAGCCTTTTATCCGCTACTTATACCAGTGTTTGTAGCGGCAGGTTATGATACAGTGACTGCAGTTGCTGTAATACTTCTTGGAGCAGGTGTTGGAGTTTTAGGCTCTACAGTAAACCCTTTTGCTACAGGTATAGCATCTGGATTTGCAGGAGTTTCTCTAGGGCAGGGTATAGTTCTTAGATTATTAATTCTAGTAGTAGGAGAAATAGCGGCTATACTTTATGTTATGAGATATGCAGAAAAAGTAAGAAAAGATCCAACCAAATCTATAACTTATGCTACTAGAGAAGAAGATATAAAGCATTTTGGAGCTCAGCAAGAAGGAGCTTCTTTCCCAGAGCTTACAGGAAAACGTAAACTGATTCTTGGATTATTTGCTCTCACTTTTGCAATTATGATTTACGGAGTTATTCCGTTTGAAGATATGGGAATCACAGCGATTCCTACTCTTTGGTGGTGGTTTACTGAGCTAGCTTCATTATTCTTAATTATGTCTATAATTATAGGGCTAGTAGCTGGACTAAGTGAAAAGGAATTGATTGGAGCTTTTGTAGATGGCTCTAGAGATTTACTAGGAGTTGCTCTTATAGTTGGTCTATCAAGAGGTATCACAGTAGTTATGAACGCAGGGAATATGACTGCTACAGTGCTTAATCTAGGGGAAAGAACTCTTGCTAGCACAGGAAGCGTAGCCTTTACTATATTGACATATTTATTCTATATTCCTATGTCATTCCTTATTCCATCGACTTCAGGACTTGCTACACTTTCTATGCCTATCATGGCTCCTTTAGGAGACTTTGCAGGAGTAGCAAGAGATGTAGTAATAACAGCTTATCAGTCAGCATCTGGTATAGTAAACCTCATTACTCCTACTAGTGCTGTTGTTATGGGTGGTCTTGCTATAGGAAGAGTGCCGTATGATAAGTGGCTGAAATTTGTAGGAAAATTCATGGTTATAATCTTCCTTATAACTGTGGTTGCACTTGCTATAGGAGCACTTGGAATATTGTAATTATAAAAAGCTATTATGATATTAATTGAAATATATGTGGCTATGCGCAGTATGGTCAAACTAAATAAAAAGGGTGTATAATTAAAAGCAGCAGGGATAGCCTTGCTGCTTTTTTAAAGGAGGGAATCGTTATGAATAGTGCATATTGCATGGTACTAGTGATAAATGATATAGCAAAATATGAAACGATATTAAAAAAACTGTTTGATATGGGTATAGGTGCGACCTCGGTAGACAGTATGGGAATGGGAAAATTTCTCTTAGAGTCAGATATTAAGATTCCATTTTTTGGAACCATCCAGCAAATGGTAGAGGGCAACAGACCATATAACAAAACAGTTTTTAGTGTGATAAGAACAAAGAACGTACTAGATGAAGCAGTTGCCATGATAAAAACTGAGCTTCATTTAGAAAGTGAAACAGGCAAAGGCTTTATGTTTGTACTTCCAGTGCTAGATTATCATGGTTTTGAAGAAGAAGGCTCTCTGGTTGAAGATTAGTCCCTATACTCTATAGTAAACTCAGTATTTTTTAATTCAAATGAATCAGCCATTGATTTTGAAAGAATTATTTTCTTATCCTTGGTTATAACTATAGCATCTGAATCAGGCAGAGAGTCGATAAGCTCAAAGCCTTTTTCTATTCCTAAAGCAAAAACAGAAGTCGATAATGCATCTGCCATCATGGAGTTTTTAGAAATTATTGTAACAGCGGCTATTTCATTCTCCACAGGGTAGCCGTCAGCAGTGGATAGAATATGGTGATATTTTTTACCATCCTGCTCGAAATATCTCTCATAGGTTCCAGACGTAACCATAGAAAAATCAGTATCTCTGTAGATACCTAAATAATCTCCGTGCTCAGAGTAAGGGTTCTGAATACCTATACTAAATGGACTGCCGTTTTTATCTCCTCTAGCATAGATATTGCCGCCTAGATTGATAATCGCAGATTTCACCTTATATTTTGCCAAGGTACTATTTATTTCATCAGTTACATAGCCCTTTGCTATAGCGCCTACATCAAGAGCCATACCTTTTTCTGTCAGGTATACAGTTTTTGCATTTTTATCCAAAACTACCTTTTCATATCCAACAAGTGAAAGGGCATTTTTTAATTCATCTTCAGTTGGAACCTTTGCAGCCTCAGTTCCTATACCCCAGAGGTTAGCAAGTGGACCTACAGTGATGTCAAAGCTTCCATGAGATAGCACGCTATACTTGATACCCTCTGATATAACTAAAAAAGTTTCATCTGATACGGAAACAGGAGCGATGCCAGCGTTTTGATTTATTTTAGAAACCTCACTGCTTGAAGTTTTTGAAGTAAGAGCATTTTCAAGGCTCTGAACTCTCATTGTTATCTCTTCGTTTATCTTCTCTATATCCTTTCCTTCATCCAAAATCTTTATATCTAGAACAGAATTGAGAAAGAAATTAGGACCAGTAGATATGAGCTTTTGCTCGGGTTTCATTTGGCATCCTGTTGCTAGTATAGAAAAAACAAATAATAATACAAACAAAAATAATCTTTTTTTCATTGAATCTACCTCGTTTTTTAAGTGATAGAATTATTATACCAAAAAATAATAATATAAAATTTATATTTAATTCTTTATTCTTTGACAATTTTATAATATAATAAAGACATCAAAACTAGAATATAGGGCTTTAGCCTTATATCCATAACAAGAACAGATGAACTATAGCTAGATATGGACGCCTTACGCTATAGGGATGTAGTGGCGTAACCGGCTGAATTATAAATCAGTACGGTTTTTTTTATGCCTAATTAATAAGTTTTATCAAAATCTTTATAATTAAACACTAAAAAACTATAAATTAATTCTTGTTAATTAACTGATTTAAAATCAGCAAGGAGGACAATATGCCCAATAAAAAAATGAGACTAGGAGATATTTTAATAGAGGCTGGAATAATAACTTTTGACCAGCTAGAGGATGCTCTAGTACTTCAAAAACAAAAAAACAAAAAGCTCGGAGAGCTTTTAATAGATGAAAAAATACTTACTGAAGAGCAGATTCTAGGAGTACTTGAATATCAGCTAGGAATTCCATATGTGGATTTAAATAAATATTATATAGACCCAAAAGCACCAAAGATAATAACAGAGTCACTAGCAAAAAAACACAACCTCATACCTATAGGAATGAATAGAGGAAAGCTTATGCTAGCCATGTCAGATCCACTGGATATGATAGCTACAGATGATATCCGTATAACTACTGGGCTTGAGCTGGATTTAGTAATCAGTTCTAAAAATGATATCAAAAAAGCCATAAATATATATTACGACTCTACAGAACTAGCAGAAAGAGCAGTAGAGGAGTTTAAATCTCAGTCAAACATCCAAGAGGTAGAAGATGATGTAGAGGATGAAGACATAGTAAATGCACCTATGGTTAGACTGGTAAACACCATTATAAGTCAAGCAGTGCGTTCAAAAGCAAGTGACATACACATAGAGCCGTTTGAAAAAAACGTAAGAATAAGATACAGAGTAGATGGAGAGCTAAAAGAAGTAATGGCTCCAGCAAAATCTACACACTCAGCTCTAGTTACTAGAATAAAAATCATGGGAAAAATGGACATCTCGGAAAAGCGTATCCCACAGGACGGGAGAGTAGAGACCATAATCGAAAACCATGCAATAGATATGAGAATATCTGTACTACCTACAGTTTATGGAGAAAAAATAGTAATAAGACTTCTAGATAGAAATGCAATCATAGTTGGAAAAGAGGAGCTAGGATTTACAGCTCATAACCTAGAGCTTTTTGACAAGATAATCAAAGCTCCAGAAGGAATTATATTACTTACAGGACCTACAGGAAGCGGTAAAACCACTACCCTTTATACCATATTAAAGGAACTAAACCAAATAAACAAAAACATCATAACAGTGGAAGACCCAGTAGAATATAGACTAAATGGAGTAAATCAAGTACAGGTCAACATAAAAGCAGGACTTACCTTTGCATCAGGTCTTAGATCTATCTTAAGACAGGATCCAGATATAGTAATGGTAGGAGAGATAAGAGATGCGGAGACTGCACAAATAGCTACTAGAGCAGCTATAACAGGGCATCTAGTACTTTCTACTTTGCATACCAATGACACAGCTAGCTCTATATCAAGACTGATAGACATGGGGATAGAAACCTACATGGTATCCTCATCAGTTATGGGAATCATAGCTCAAAGACTAGTAAAAAAAATCTGTACTAAATGTAAGGAATCCTATGAGGCAACAGATGAAGAACTCCATTTTCTAGGAATAAATGAAAAAGTAACTCTTCATAAAGGAAGAGGATGCAATGCTTGCTCGGGTACTGGATACTCAGGAAGAACCGCCATTCACGAAGTGTTAGTAATGGATAGAGAAATAAGAAATCTAATCAATGAAAAGAAGAGCGTAGATGAAATAAAGGATAAAGCTAGAAGCAAGGGACTAAAAACCTTAAACGAATCCTGTAGAGAGCTAGTGCTTTCTGGAATCACCACTATGGAGCAGCTAATCAAAATTACCTATAGTGTCGATATATAGAATACAAAAGTATTCAAGAAATAAACAAATATAGTAGTTAAGATTTATATTGGGTGGGTATTAGTTAATATATTTATATAGAGTTAAGGTTAATGGGTTGTAAAAATTACTAGAGACAAAAAAAGAGGGGATAAATTGTGAATATTTTAGAATTATTGGACAAAGCTATACAGCAGAATGCATCAGACATCCATATTACAGTAGGGCTTCCACCTGTTATGAGAGTAGATGGAGCATTAATAAAGATTTCTGAAAAAATCTGCAGTCCAAAAGACAGTCTAGAAATTGTCAATCAAATGCTAAAAACCAAGCAAAGAGATGAATTAGAAGAAAAAGGGGAAATTGACTTTTCTTTCTCAGAGCAAAGCATAGGTAGATTCAGGGCAAATATATACAAGCAAAGAGGAAGCTATGGAGTAGCACTTAGGGTAGTTCCTATGTATGTGCCTACGATAGATGGTCTTAACCTTCCGCCTATACTAAAGGATTTATCCATGAAGCAAAGAGGATTAATCCTAGTTACTGGACCTACAGGAAGTGGTAAATCAACTACATTAGCAGCTATGATAAACCACATGAACCAAAATAGAAATTCTCATGTAATAACTATAGAAGATCCGATAGAGTACCTTCATAAGCATAACAAATGCATGATAAATCAAAGAGAAATAGGAAATGATACAAGAACATTTTCAAATGCACTAAGAGCAGCTCTAAGACAAGACCCAGATGTAATCCTAGTAGGTGAGATGAGAGACCTAGAGACCATATCTACAGCTATAACTGCTGCAGAAACAGGTCACTTGGTATTATCGACTCTACATACAGTAGGAGCAACAAAAACCACTGACCGTATCATCGACGTATTTCCACCATATCAGCAACAGCAGATACGTACTCAGCTAGCATCAGTATTAGAAGGAATCATATCTCAGCAGATTATTCCTAGAGCAGACGGACATGGAAGGGTAGCGGCATTTGAACTACTCATAGCTACGCCAGCTGTTAGAAACTTAATCAGAGAGGGTAAAACCCATCAGCTTATGACATCTCTAGAAACTGGTTCGAAATTTGGAATGAACACCATGGACGCAGCCCTTATCAAGCTATATAGAGATGGTGTAATAGACAATGAAAACCTTAGAAAATACGCAGTTGATATAGATATGATAAACAAGCAGGTAGGCTACTACTAAGGGGGGAAGTATATTGGTTGCTGTCTATAAATACAAAGCCATAGATAACACAGGACGACCTATAGAGGCAGAATTTCATGCAAATACCAAAGATGAAGTATTGTCTATGCTTAGAGAAAAAGGCTATACACCTGTAAAAATAGAACTTCAGGAGCAAAAGTCAAAAGACGTAGGTGATATAGGGCTATTCCAAAAGAAAGTGAAAATCAAGGATATCTCTGTGTTTTGTAAACAGCTCTACACTATGCTAAACGCAGGTATGCCACTTTCAAATGCACTTGATGTACTTGCAGACCAGACTGAAAATAAAGTTCTAAGACTTACGACCAAAGATGTCTACTCTCAGGTACAAACAGGAGCAGTACTATCTCAGGCTATGAAAAAGCACAAAAAAATCTTTCCGAATCTTCTCATAACTATGGTGGAAGCAGGAGAGATGACAGGTAATCTAGATAACGTGCTTGCAAAAATGTCAGAGCACTATGAAAAAGAAAACAAAATAAACTCAAAGATAAAAGGTGCTATGGTATACCCAGCTGTGCTGAGCGTGGCAGCTGTAGCAGTAGTAATATTTCTACTTACTTTCATCATGCCGACATTTACAGGGATGTTTACATCCTCAGGGGTAGAGCTACCGCTTCCTACTAGGATACTTATGGGCATCAGTGATGCTATAAAGAACTATTGGTATATATTTATAGCAGTCATAGGAACCATAATATTTTCTATAAATAGATATGGAAAAACAGAAACAGGAAAAAGACAGTTTGATAATCTCAAGCTTAGAATTCCTGTAGTAGGATCCTCAGTTACTAAGATAGCAACATCTAGATTTACTAGGACATTATCAACTCTTATGGCTAGTGGGATTCCGATAGTACCAGCTATGGAAGCTGCGGCAAATGTAACAAATAACCAGATAGTAATAGATGGTATGAAAAAAGTAGTAGAAGATGTAAAAAAAGGTCTAAGTATCAGCTATCTTCTAAAGACCATGCACTTCTTCCCACCTATGGTTATATCCATGGTAGGAATAGGAGAAGAATCAGGTTCCCTAGAAGATATGCTTTCAAAAACTGCGGATTACTATGATGAAGAACTAGATGCTTCGATTCAAAGAATGTTAGCTTTATTAGAACCAGCCCTAATCATAGTTATGGGAGGAATAGTTGGTTTTATCGTTATTTCCATGATGCTGCCTATATTTGATTTATCATCTACAGTGCAGTAAATAGGAAGTAGCGTTAGAATATATTGCAATATTATACTTATATTTTAAAGGAGGAAGATTTACATGATGGAAAAAATGAGAAACAAAAAGAAAAAAGGATTTACACTTGTTGAACTTGTTGTTGTAATCGTTATTATTGGTATTTTGGCAGCGATAGCAATACCAAGGCTAAGTGGATTCACTGGCAGAGCTAATGCGTCTAAGGCTGAAGCAGATGCAAGAACTATAATAACAGCTGCATCTACCATTTATGCAGATAATAATGTTGCTAGTACACCGACTGAAACTCAAATCGAAGCGCTAACAGGTAATTTGGATGGCACATTAGGCACAGTAACAATAGCCGCTAATGGAGGAGTTTCTTTTACTTATACAATAGGTGGCAGAACTGCTACAGTTGTAAATAGTGAAATTACTGGAATTACTGGGTCTTAATGGACTACATCTAATTAAAAATAGGACAATATTTGTGATGTTTCTAAGAGGTGATAATTTTATAATGCCTCTTAGAAATAATCATTAATAGGTAATTTTACTAAAATAGTAATAAGGTGAAAAATGCGAGTATATAAAGAGTTTTTTTATAAAATAGTTAGAGTTAGACAAGATTTAAAAAGCTTGAAATCATTAGGAGATTTTACAGAATATTTATCATCATCTTTTTTTACCAAAATTTCATTGTGTATATTATTAGCATGGGTTATTTCGCCAATATGGATAATTATAAATAGCTCTTTATTAAGTAATAAATTTAAAAATTTAAGCTCTTTTATGAAACGAGTAGAAATTGATATTATATGGTATGTATTTTTGCAACAATTAGGATATATTGCATTTATAATTTTTATTTTTGTTATAATTAAAAATTATAATGATTTGAAGATCCATAAGTTTAATTATAAAAATCTCATTAAAATTAACCAAGTAGAAATATTACTAATATTTATGCTTGTATGGTCAATAATTTCAACACTTGTATCTAGTGACATGAATCTTTCTTTTACTGGGACATCGTATAGACACGATGGACTAAACACTTATATTACTTATGCTGGTTTTTTTACTTGTGGGTACTATATAAATACGAAATCAAGTATAAAGAAAATTATTAGTATATTTGTTTTATCATCTACAATTGTAGCTGGATTAGTACTTCTAGATATAAACTATTTAAATAATATTTTTAGTTTCAACACGAATAGTGCAATTTTTTACAATATTAATCATTATGGCTATTATTTATGCATGGCTGTAATAAGTTCTGTATTTCTGGTTCTAACAAATAAATCAAATAAAAAAAATAAGCATAAATATCTTTTATGCTATGTCCTATTGGTAGCTGTATTAGTAAAAAATAACTCATTTGGACCTTATTTAGCAACTTTAGTTGGTTTATCTGTACAGTTAGTCATTATTTACTATAATTTTAGAGATTATTTTAAAGATATGTCACTTATTTTTATACTATTTTTAGTTATATCTTTAGTTATAAATATGTTCTCCAGTTTTCTAATAGTAGAGGTATTAAAGCTTTTTGGAGATGTTCAAGAGATAGTAACAAATGATAATTTATCAGAGCAAGCTGGTTCTGGTAGATGGATTCTTTGGAAAAATGGAATAAAATATATGCTTGAAAAACCTATTTTTGGATATGGGCCTGATAATCTTGGTTATAGATATGCTATGGATAAAATACAGCAAGATAGACCTCATAACGAGTTTATTCAAATAGCAGCTAGCTTAGGAATTCCAGCTTTATTTTTTTATATAACTGCATTATACAAACATTTTAGACTAGTTACTAAAAATATAAAACATTTTGATATAGAATTAATATCTTTGAATTTAGTAGTGGCAACATATCTATTTTCATCTTTTTTTGGGAATACAATGTTTTACACTTCACCCTACTATTTTATTTTTTTAGGAATGGCCGTTAGCAATACTAAGTTAGTTATTAACTGTTTTAGGTAGGTACAGACTTTAAAAGAATATTAACATTCTTTTTTCGTATATCTTTATGAAATTATAATGTAAACTATTGTAATTTTTAATTAGAGCTTATGTTTATATATTTTTTATCAATTTATAAATTCATTATGCAATGGCATCAATAAATTTGATGCAAAATATATAAATGTAATTAGTTTTGTTTTATATTTGAATTTTATTATGTTTTGTAGAAAGAAGGGAATGTTATGAAAAAACTTAACCTAAAAAAACGTAAAGGTGGAGCATTAGTATTTACACTACTTGTAATGCTCATTATGACGATACTAGGTACTACTCTTCTTCAAATAAGTTTAGCAGAAAATAAAATGGCAATAAGAGATAAAAATAGAATCGAGGCATATTATCTTGCTAGAGCTGGAGTAGAAACAACAGCTGCTTATCTAATAGATAATGCTACACCAGAGGCAGATATAAATCAAATAGTTGACAAAAAATCTGATGAGATTTCTTACGGAAAAGGTACTTTTAATGTAGAATTAATAAAAGACCCAACTGCAGGTAGCCATTCCATTATCGTAAAAGGCACAGGAACTGTAAATGGAGTATCCGAAAATGCGACTTTAGAAGTGAATATCCAGGGAGTTCCTGGAGGTCCAGCGTTTGAATATGGATTATTTGCTATGGGAAATATCTATTTAAGTGGTAGTGCCAATATTGCTGGAGATACTGGGTCAAATGGGAGCATAGGCCAAAGTAATGGACAGAATAGATTTAATGGAGATACTGATTCTAATTTAAATAAACAGTATCCGCCACCTGTATTCCCTACAGATCCAGATACTGCTTCAAATCAATCTTATGGGAATAATTCTAATGTAAGCTATAATATGAGTGTTAATAAAATTAGAACATATAATGAATTATCTGCAGGACAGAATACTGAATTAACAATAAATACAGGTTCGAACAATCCAGCAAAACCTGCTGTTCTAGTGGTAGGAACATTAAATTTTCCTAAATCAGAGATTATTGTTAATGGAACGAATCCTTTATATATTTATGTAAAGAAAGAAGCTACATTAAGTGTCGTAAATTCTCCAGGGTCTTCCAATAAACTCTTCTTATTCATGGCTGATGGAGCATCGCTTCAATTTGGGCAAGGAAATAATTCTTTTGAGGGATTTATATATGGACCTGGAGCGACACTCAATATTAATGGGGGAGAAAATATTTCTGGAGGAGTAATTATTAAAACATTCTCAGTGAATGGAAATTTTCAATTAACTGATGAAACTTCATCAGTCGGAGGAATCGACCTTGGAGATTTGCCTGTACAAATCTACAAAACAGTGAATTGGCTAGATTAAAATTATAATTATAATGTATAGTAATAATTTTTAATGAGTCATAAAATTTGGAGCGATGTATATGAAAATTAGTAAAAGAAAAAAAAATAATAAAGGAATGACCCTTATAGAAATTATTATTGCAATGGCAATTCTAGCAATAATAGGAGTAACATTTTTGAATGTGTTTGGCTCAGGATATATTGGAATTGTATCAGGAGGGAAACACACTAAAACTGCATACAAGGCTCAGCAACTAGTTGAGAAAGAAATAATTGATAATCCTGTAGTAACACAAAAGAATAGTCCAACAATAACTTTTCCTGGAACTACAAGAACAATTCAAAGATTGGGAAGAGAGATAGTAATCACAGAAAATTATAATGGAGATACTAAATACAAGACAGAAATAACAACATTTATTGCAATTCCAAACCCATAGGTGGTGATGACATGATTGATAACAAAAATAAATCTGGATTTACTTTGATGGAACTAGTTATAGTAATAGCGATTCTAGGAGTAGTATTATCGATAGCATCATCTTATTTTTCTTTTGGAACTAAGATATTTTCAAAAGGCGGCAATAGAGCAGATGTCCAAGCCAGTGCGAGACTCGCTTCCATACAGATAAGTGAAGAACTAAGAACCGCGAAAACTGCTGAATTATTAACAACAAAACCATCACTGCCTATAAGTTCGGGAGATAAATTTAATTATATATATATTGATGGAAATAAAATTATGTATAGAGATTCTAATAATGTTATAAGAGAGCTATTTCATTCTGATGATGTCTATGATTTAAGTTTGATTTTTTCAAAAGAAGGAAGAACTGGGGTCAATTTTACAATAGACATGAAAGTCAAAGAAAATCAATATCAAATTGATTCAGGAGTTGAAGCCCTTAACATTATTTCTACTGATCAGATAAAGCCAGACATAGCTACAGGAACATATGTAGCTATAAGATACTCAAATCCAATAGCCGATGCTAAAGAGATAGTTAGACTGGATAGTTTATTATTAGATTTATACGATGTAAATAAATTTTTAGGTGATCCTAACAATATGGTTTTAAAAGAGCCAACATCAGCTCCTAATCAAATTACTCTCCCAACAAAAGGGCTTAATGGTTCAACTATAACTTGGTCAAACTCGCCAGGGAATATTGACAGTACGGGTAAAGTATATAGGCCAGGTTTTCTTGATAACGATGTTATTGTAAATTTAACTCCAACAGTTAAGTTTGGAGTTGAATCAGCTACTTTAACTCCATTTAAAGTGAAAGTTGAAAAGTTAAAAGAATTGAATTTTGATATTAATGAGCCAATATACCCAAGTGCAATGTATGTGAACTTTAATCAACCATTTAGTCATCAGATACTTGTAACAGGAGGTAACCCAGGATACAAGTTCACAACTTCATCACAGCTACCTGTAGGAGTAACGCTAACAGAAGACGGGCTACTTAGTGGGACAATTCCATATACTAGCTCAGAACTAAATATACAAGAAGAATATGATATTATTGTGACAGTAAAGGACAGCCATATTGAGATAGGTGGAGTTTTAGCTCCAAATGAAAAAACAGAAACATATAAATTGGTAGTTAATTAATTTTTTCAAGTTAATGTAGCTATATTCTTATAGGAAAGACTCTTTTGGAAACACTGTAACTGATTTCGTGTTTGACAAAGGTTTCTATAAAAAACAATAATCTAGCAAAGGGGGAGGGCTTATTTGAAGCAAAACAAGAGTAAGCTAGGCTTATCATCCAAGAAAAAAGATGTTAAATGCCTGTCCATTGATATAGGAAGCAGCTATATAAAGTTTGCTGTAGGACAAAAGATGGGCAGGCGCCTTAAGGTTGACAAGACATTTAAAGCAAGACTGCCAGCTGGTGTATATGAAAATGGACATATGCACAATATCCAAGAAATGAAATCCATAATTCAAGGTGCATTAAATGCAAATTCTGTAAAGCTAAAAGACGTTATTTGCACCCTTGAATCTACAGATGCAATCAAAAGAGAGCTAGTAGTTCCTGCTGTTGCAGCTGAAGACTTATCAGAGATGGTAAGCTATGAAATCGGTCAGTACCTGCCTATTGATATCAATAGCTATGTACTGCAGTACAAGATTGTGAGAGAGTTTGAGGAGGAAAATGTAAAGAAATATGAACTCCTTGTAGCTGCCCTTCCAAAAGAAATAGTTCACAACATTTACTCTATGCTTATCGAGATGGGATTAGATCCATATGCACTTGATATTCACTCAAATGCAGTTGACAAGATAGCAGCTGAGTATGAACTATTTAACGAAGCTAGTATCAAAGAAAATACAGCAGCATTTTTGGATTTAGGCCATGAAAATATCAACGTTATTATAGTTGAAAAAGGCCAATATAAGTTTAATAGACTTATAAAAAATGGAACAAGAGATTTTGAACAGCTTACTACTGAGTTTGAGTTCAAAACTATCGATGAGATTTCTCAGCATCTTGATGTAGTAGACAGATGGATAGAGGAAATCGACAAGGTATTTAAGTACTACACTAGTAGAAGCGTAGATAATACTATAGATAAGATTTTTATCTATGGAGGGATTTCTGTGATGGAGGGCTTAGATACATATATCCATGAAAGAGTAAATATCCCTGTAGAGCTAATCAAATCCATAGATAACGTAGAGATAGTAGCTGGCAATGAATATACTTTGGCACAGAGCTTAAATGCTATTAGTGCGATTATCAGGCTGTAGGGGGTGGACATAATATGAGAGATTTTAACTTTTTTGCACCCTATGAGCAGGAGCCTAAGAAAAAAGCTTCAGGCAGTAATGTCCTTATGATAGTGGCAGCTGGATTACTTGCTTTATGCTTGGCTTTAGTGATATTTAATACCATGACCCTTATGTCTCTTGAAAAGTCTATTACCAATCTAGATTCGAAGATGAATGAGCCAGATTTTAAAGCAAAGGTTGCAAATGTTCAGGCAAAGCAAGCTGAGCTTAATTCTTTAAAAACTGACCAAGTTTTCTTTGAAGCTCTAGATATAGTTATGGATAAGCAAAACAAGGTAAATGAAGCTGCAGTTAGACTCATAGCTGAGCAGGTACCTGATAATCTTCACCTTACAGATTTATCTATAGTTGAAGACAAGATAGACATTAAAGGCAAGTCGTACAACAAAGTTGCTGTAGCACAGTTTCAGCACAATCTAAGACAGACAGAAGAATTTGATAACCTTTTCGTATCTGAAATGGTTAAAGAAGAAGCATATTATAATTTTAGCATCATGCTTGAGGCAAAGGGGGATGAGACTGATGAAAATTAGTAACAGAGAGAAAAATCTCTTACTTCTCCTTTTTATAGCTGTAGGTGGATATTTGTTCTTTACCTTTGTATATACGCCTCAGACTGAAAAGCTAGAAACCCTAAAGCAACAAGAGCAAGCTAAACAAAACGAGTATGCTCAGATGCAAGCACTTATAAATTCTGAAGGTAATTTGGATTTAGAAATAGAAACTATAAAAAACGAGCTTCTTCCTGTAGCTAGAACTTATTTTGGAGATATAGACCAGGAAGAAACTATAGTTATTTTAGATGACTTTGCTCAAAAAGCTGATTTGGATATCAAAGGTATCAGATTTGTAGAGCCTATTGCAAAGAGTTTGACTGAGCTAAAAGAAAGTGTAGCTTCTAAAAATCAAGAAAACAAACCAGCAGAAAAACCAGCCGAAGCTACATCAGAAGGTGAACCTGCTAAAGAAGAGACAGTTGAACCAGACAACATTACAGCTAGGGCTGCAGAAGTAGAATTTGAGGGCAATTATGATAAACTTATGGATTATTTAGTTGAGGTAGGAAGCTATTATAAACGTATTTCTTCATATTCTATGCAACTTAAATCCGAACAAGGAAAGCCTCTTACAGGTACTATATTTATGAACTTTTATTGTATAGACAGCGTTGATAAATATGTTCCTCAAGATCCAAGTATTTTGGAATATAACTTTATTCCTCGTTCATCAAAAGACAATCCTTTTGAAGCGTATTCATGGTCATACAAGATTACTACAATTCCTGGTGTTTATACATCTCCAGTTAGTCAGCAAGGAATAATAGTGGGACCTAGTGAGCTAGGCATGTATTATCTTCCTGAGCAAACAAAGGAAGATCCTATAAGTATGGAAAAGACTATGGAGCTAGGGGCACAGAATCCTATTCCGTTAGCTCTTAATATATTTGATGAAAAGCTACTTTACAGCTTTGAAGATAAGATTCTAAAGACATTTGCTTTAGATAAAGGAAATACTATTTCAGGCAAGCTAGAGAAGGATTTAGAGTCTGAAGAAAATCTTTATAGCATTACTTACACCTTTGACGGTGAAGAAGCTGAAACAGAAGTATATCTTGATTTACAAAGTAAAAAACTAACTATAGATAAGCAACCTCAGTACCTTTCTTTATTTGTAAATGCTGATAAAAAGCTAGATAATATACTCGGACTTATTGTTACTGACGCCAAAGGTATGGACTACAGAGTATTTTTAGCTAATAAAATCGACTGGACAAATCAAAAAGAGCTAAGAGGAGTGCTTCCAGAAAGTATTACTTATCCACTTACAGTTAAAAATGTATTTGTAAGAGATAATTCTGATACTAGTACAAAAAAT
Organism: Acetoanaerobium noterae; assembly: GCF_900168025.1. Taxonomy (NCBI): domain Bacteria; kingdom Bacillati; phylum Bacillota; class Clostridia; order Peptostreptococcales; family Filifactoraceae; genus Acetoanaerobium; species Acetoanaerobium noterae. Next base: position 238,622 of record NZ_FUYN01000002.1, read on the forward strand.
GCAAAGCTATCTTTTGATGAATTAAAAGTAGCATATTATGAAGTAGATTAGGGAAAAGACGATGCCGATGCATCGTCTTTTTTGATATGTTTATATAATTCACAATTAAATCCCATGATTTATATTTGAATCGAGAAGTAAAGAGTGCAGTCTGCACTTTTTTTCTTTTTTTGATTTATATGTAAGTCAAAAATGACTTAAATTTATACTTTTTTTATTTTTCTAGAAGATTTAGAAGTATGAAAATACTGAGAAAAAGCCTGAAATATCAATGGAAATGCTGAAAAATAATTTTAATTTTAGATTTGGCATGAGACTTGCTGTATAGAATTGCATTGGTTAAGAAATTAACATCAAAAAATATTTTTAAGACATAAGAGGATTTACAGCTAAAGAATTGATAATAATTTATGATTTAAGGATTTTGGAAACTCAATAAGTTAAATGGAGGTGTATGAAATGAAAAAAGTTGATTTTAAAGATGTTATGCCTTACAAAGCACCGCTTCATTTTGATTGTGCGACTCTTAAGCTTCAAGGACTAGAAGAAACTGGAGCATCTAAGTTTTGGATGGGAGTTACTCACTTTCTTCCAGGTGGAGGGGCTGAGTATGCATATGAAGATTCTCCTACTGAAAAAGTATACATAGTTTTGGAAGGGGAGGTGCTAGTTAAGTCAAAAACTGAGGAATTTTTACTTAAGAAGATGGACTCTATATTTATAGGACCTAATGAAGGCAGAGAAATAATTAATAAAACTAACATGCCAGCCACTATGCTTGTGGTTGTCAATTATCCAGAAGCATAAGGAGGGAAAGTATATGAAGGAAATGAGTAATCAAGAGATGAAGAATATGTTTAGTCTTGAAGGCAAGGTAGCAGTAGTAACTGGTGGAGCAGGCTCACTAGGTGAAGGGGTAGCTACAGGCTTAGCACTTCATGGTGCAGATGTAGTAGTTACAGGAAGAACAATAGAAACGCTTCAAAGTACAGTGAAAAAAGTTGAGGAACTAGGTAAAAGAGCACTTGCTATAGCTTGTGATGTTACAAATGAAGACCAAGTAAAGGCTATGGCAAAGCAAGCTGTGGATGCATTTGGCAAAATAGATATTTTAGTAACTGTTGCAGGTATAGCAAAGAGATTTCCGGCTGAAGAATTTCCAGTAGAAGCTTTTGAGCAGGTGATGGATATTAACGTTACTGGGACTTTTATTCCTTGTAAGGTAATAGGAAATGTGATGAAGGAGCAAGGACATGGAAAGATAATTACCGTATCTTCGGTAAGAGCTTTTGCAGGGCATCCTGGAGGATATGCTGCTTATGGAACTAGCAAGGGAGCAGTAGCACTACTTACAAAGCAGCTTGCTACAGAGTGGGCTAAATACAATATTAATGTAAATTCAGTAGCTCCTACTATTTTCTGGACACCACTTACTCAAGAGGTATTAGAAGATGAAAAGCTTAAGAAAATATTTTTAGATAGAATTCCTATGGGAAGAGCAGCGCTAGTTCAAGACATGGTAGGAACTACTGTATATCTTTCATCTGCAGCATCAGATTTTATAACTGGCCAGATAATTTATGTAGATGGTGGCTGTACAGCAGGCTAAATCCTAGAAAGGTGAGAAAGCATGAGCGAAGAAATAAAAGAAAAAGTTAAAAAAGAGATTAAAAACATTACTATTTATGGTTCTGGACTTATGGGAAGTGGTTTGGCTCAAGTATTTGCATCTGATGAAAATCTAAATGTTACTATTTGCACTAGAAATATAGCTAATTCAAAAATTCATGACAGCATGAGCCAAAATCTAAAGCCATTTATAGATAAAGGTATTTACATTGAGGATTATGCCATTAATCTTATATCTAGAGTAAGAATAAGCGATGATAGGGAAGCATCTGCAAAGAATGCAGATTTTATTATCGAATGCATACCAGAAAACATGGAGCTAAAGCAAAATTTATTTGAAGAGCTTGAGAGCTATTGTAGCGAAGATACTATATTAGCTACAAATACCTCAGTGATGAGTATTTCTGAGATTGCAATGAAAACTAAGAAGAAAGATAGGGTGGTAGGTGCTCATTTTTGGAATCCACCATATCTGATTCCTCTAGTAGAAGTTGTAAAAGGTGATGAAACATCAGAGGAAACTATGGACCTCACCATGAAGCTACTAAAAAAAGCTGGAAAGCATCCTATATATGTAAACAAGGATGTGCCTGGATTTGTAGCAAATAGACTACAGCACGCTTTATGGAGAGAATCTATATCTATTGTAGAAAGAGGAATAGCAGATGCTAAGACAGTAGATGAGGCTTTGAAGTTTGGACCTGGACTTAGACTGCCGATACTTGCACCTATAGAAAATGCTGACATGGTGGGATTAGATCTTACCTTATCTATTCATAGCTATATATTGAAATACTTGGAAGATTCCCATGAGCCATCAAAGCTTTTAAAGGAGCTAGTGGAAAAAGAAGAACTAGGCTTCAAGACAGGTCAAGGCTTTCAAAGCTGGACTAAAGAAGAAGCAAACAGCTCTAGAGAAAGACTGTCTGAATACTTGATTAAGGTACTTTATAATAAATAATTTGGATAAAACTTAGGAGGTTTTTATAATGGCAAAGAAAGTATTAGTTGATTTGACACATCCGTTTCATGCAGATATTCCAGTATGGCCTTATTTTGCAAAGCCGAAGATTGACACTATGCACAATTTAGCAAAAAGTGGAGTTTTGACTCAGAAAATTGATGTAGTAATGCACTGTGGTACTCATGCCGATGCTCCTCGTCATGTCATGGAGTATGAGTTCGATGGAAAGCGTGCAAGATATACTCATGAAATGCCACTAGATGCTTATTATGGTGATGCTGTTTGCCTAGATATCAAGGTAGATAGATGGGGGCTTATCACGGCAGACCATCTTTATGATGCGTGTAAGCGTGCAAATATCAAGCCAGAGGAATTAGAAGGAATGGTTATATGCCTTAGAACAGGTATGCATCTTAAGTTTGATGATACTAGAGAGTACTATCACTATTCTTGTGGAACAGGAAGAGAAGCTGGAGAATGGTTTGCAAAGTACAAGCCTAAATGTGTAGCTATGGATATGCAAGCTCTAGACCATCCTCTTCATACTACTATGGGTAAAAACGGTGGATATGTAGGAATGAATCTTATTGGAAACTCTGGAAAGCCAATAACAGATGAATATATAGAAAAATTTGGCATTGAGGCTTACGCGGAGTTTAATAAGGATACATTTATAGATGTATTTGGAAAAGATAAATATATGGAAGCTTACGGAATGTTAGAAAATCATGGATTAGAAGGAACCTGGGAGCCTTGCCACAAGCTTATGATGGGCAATGGTATTGTAGGGGTTGAGAACCTAGGTGGAGATTTGGACAAGGTAGTTAATAAAAGATTTAAGTTCATGGCATTTCCTATTCGCTGGTGGCTAGGTGATGGTTCAATGGTTCGCTGCGTAGCGGAAATTGATGAAGACGATGTAAATGATGTTCCAGACAGAGTATACAACTATGGTGGATTCTAATATACGATATTGAAAGGAAGAAAATAATGAGTAATTTAGACAATAAGGTTATCTTAACTGTTGCTCCTACTGGAGCTTGGCCGACAAAAAAAGAAACTCCATACGTGCCACTACAGCCTAGAGAAATAGCAGATGAAATCTATGCTTGCTGGAAAGCTGGAGCATCTATAGCTCATATACATGTTAGGGATGATGAAGATAAATCCTCAATGAGCTTTGAAAAGTTTGAAGAGACTGTTAGATATATAAGAGAAACTGATTGTGATATAGTTATAAATCTTACCACATCAGGACAGCTAGGTTTAGATGATGAAGCAAGAATGAAGCATGTAATAGAGCTAAAACCAGATATTGCTTCTTATGATTGTGGCTCAATGAACTGGATGCACAGTTCAGTATTTGAAAACAGCCCTAGATTTTTAGAAAAGCTAGGACTTGCTATGCAGGAAAATAATGTGAAGCCCGAAATAGAAATTTTTGATGCAGGAATGATTTACAATGCTCTTTATTATCTTAAAAAAGGCATATTAAAAGCTCCTCTACATTTTCAATTTGTGCTAGGAGCTGCAGGTGGAATGGATGCTACTGTTGAAAATCTTGTATTTTTAAAAAGTCTTCTGCCTGAAAACTGTACCTGGGGTGCACTTGGTATAGGAAAAGGACATCTTCCTATAATGTATGCAGCTCTTGCATTAGGAGGACATGTCAGAGTAGGAATGGAAGACAATGTTTTTTATTCTAAGGGAGTACTGGCAAAATCCAATGTAGAGTTTGTAGAAAGAACTAAGAGAATAGTTAAAGAGCTTAATAAGGAAATTGCTTCTCCAGATGAAGCTAGACAGATATTGGGATTGAAATAGACTTAAATATAATTCGGAGGAAAATGTTATGGAAATGAAAGTAACGCAAGACTCAATGGGAACGCATTTAGATTGGAAACATGAGGGAATTACTCCAAAGATGATAGACTGGTTTTGGAGCAATATGGAAAAAGGTTTTATTTTATGGCATCCATCTCAACATGAAACTTTAGAGTGGGCTGTAGCACCTAAACATGGCAATCCCATAGGGTCTGTACATATAGCGCCACAAACCTGGAATGATGGAACACGCCAAAATCTTTATATAAGATTTGAGGATTTAGCTACAGTGCCAGCCAATGTAAAGGAATATATTGTTTATGAGCACTGCGTTGTTGTTGCAGGACTGGGATTTGGACCAGAGAGCCTAGAAGTAGAAGAGGTTATGGGGTATCGCATACACCAGTGGGAAAAAACTGACTATGGTGTTGTAGGGAAATCTTCAGCTATAGGTATGAAAAAGAAGGAAACTCCTGAGCAAGGGATTACTTGGTCTGAGCATTGTGCTGAAGAAATTGGAAACTGGGGAGAATTTTTGCCTCAGCTATACAACTTATATCAAGTTGTTACAAACACAGATTATAATTTGTATGCAGACCTAACCGTTGAAGGCAAAGGTAAAGATTTGAACTATAAGTATATAAAATAGCAGAGTAATATGAACTAATAAAAAAGGCTGGTGATTTTATCAGTCTTTTTTGCTATGTGTACAGAAGTATATGTTATAATTGTGCTTAAAATACTAATCAATAATTCGTTATAAGTTAAAGTTAGGGGAAGCATATGGATAATGTAAATATGAATGAAATCGGTTATAAGTCAGATGAACAGGATTTGTTTAAGAAAAGAGAAGCAGATGCTCTTGCTATAGCTGACTCAATTTCAGACGGAATTTATATAACAGATAAAAATGGAGTAGTAACAGCTATTAATAAAGCTTTTACAGAAATTACGGGAATCAAGGCTGCAGATATTGTAGGCAAGAATATGCAGCAGGTGTGGAATAACGTAGTTTTAAATTCAGATCCTGCTTTTATAGAAATTAAGCCAGAAGACAAAGCGAATGCATTTGATATGTTTAATAACGGAAAGAAAAAGACTTTGAAAACTAGGAAGCCATGCTCTATAGCTTTACTGGTTTTGAAAGAGAAAAAGCCCATTTCTGTTTTGACCACTATAGATAGAATGAATAAAAGAGTGTTAATTACAGGCACGCCATTTTTAGATGAAGACAAAAATGTAGTTCAAGTGCTTACTATTATAAAGGATTTGACGGAGCTGTTCGTTTTGAGAGAAAAGCTAGAAGAGGTCGAAAAGGAAAAAGCTAAATACCTTAGTGAAATAAAGAATCTGAAGAAAGATATCAAGGAAAGACAATTGTATAAAGATTTGATTTCTAAAAGTAGCTCTATGGACAAGGTGATAAAGCTAATAGAAAATGTATCCAAAACGGATGCAACCATACTGATTACTGGAGAAACTGGAGTAGGAAAAGAAGTGGTAGCTAGAACCATTTTTAAAAACAGCAAGAGAGCAAATGGTCCCTACATTAGAGTGAATTGTGCCGCTATACCAGAAAATCTATTGGAATCAGAGTTATTTGGTTATGAAAAAGGTTCATTTACAGGAGCTTCTCAAAATGGGAAGCTAGGACTTTTTGAAATGGCAAACAATGGAACTATTTTGCTTGATGAAATAGGAGAAATTCCTGTTAAGCTTCAACCCAAACTGCTAAGAGTACTTCAAGAGAGAGAAATAAAGCGCATAGGTGGGACAAGCAATATAAAAATAGATGTGCGTGTAATAGCTGCCACAAATTTGAATTTAGAAGATGAAGTTAAAAAAGGCAATTTTAGGGAGGATTTATATTATAGACTCAATGTAATTCCCATCGAGCTTCCTCCACTTAGGGAAAGAAAAGAAGATATATCCTTGTTAGTTTATAATTTTTTAGGGAAATTCAATAAAGCCTATGGCAAAACTAAAGACTTTGATATTACTGCTTTAGAAATTTTGGAAAACTACAGTTGGCCAGGAAATGTAAGAGAGTTAGAAAACTCAATTGAAAGATTGGTTGTAATAGGGGATGAACACCTTATAACTAGAAATACTATTTTGAGTGTACTAGGTCAGGATAAATTTTACGAGGCATCCACTGAAACTATTGATGGTACTTTGAAAGAAGCAGTTGATAAATTTGAAAGAAATATTCTAGAAAAGACTCTAAAAAGTTGCGGAAGCACGTATAAGGCTGCCAAAATATTAGGAATAACTCAGTCTACGGTAGTAAGAAAAGCAAAGGCGTTAGGAATAACTGAATGGTAATGCAAAGATGCATTTTTTTAATGCGTTTTTGCATTTTAAATCGCAATTCTGTATGGTTTACAGAGTTGCGATTTTTTTTATTTAATAAGTAATTTTTTGTTTGTATTGTAATTTCAAGGAAAATACAGAGGCTTAGAATTTGTAGATAAAACTTTAACAGTTTGGCATATAAGTTGCTTTATACAAACTATAAGAAATTAGAAATTTACATAGGAGGATTCATATGAAGATATTAGGAATAAGCTGTGGAAGAAAAATGAGTAATACCGAGATTCTTGTAAAAGAAGCCTTGATGGGCGCAGAAGAGTTAGGCGCAGAAGTAGAGTTTGTACGTCTACAGGATTTAAAGCTCAAACCTTGTACAGGATGTAATGCCTGTGTAGTAAGCCTTATGGAGAAAGGTGGAACAGGAGATTGTATCATAAGAGATGATGATTTCAAGTTCATAGATGAAAAAATTATGGATTGTGACGGAATAATTGTTGGCTCGCCAATATATGAAAAAACTCCAAGTGGACAGTTGAAAATATTAAATGACAGAATGGGACCTTCTCACGATGTGGCTATGAGAATGATAGCTAAAAAAATCCGTGAACAAAAAAATATAACTACAGGAAATGGTCCAGACGAAAGATCTTTTAAAACTAGAGCTGCATCTCTAATAGCAGTGGGAGGAAGTGAATGGGATAATTTAGCCTTGCCAATGCTTCATTTGTTTACTTTATCAATGCAAATGGAAGTTGTAGACAAGATGCTAGTAAACTGGGTAGCTCTTCCAGGTATGGTAGCGCTTAAGGATGATGAGCTAGCAAGAGCTAGAAAATCTGGACGTCATGTTGCACACAGCTTGATGAAGCCTATAGAGGAAGCTGAATATATAGGTGAAGAAGGTATATGTCCACTTTGTCATTCAAAATTACTAGAAGTTAGAAATGGGGATAGTAATTATCCTATTATATGTGGAATTTGTGGAGTTAAAGGAACACTTAGCGTTGTTGATAATAAGGTTAAGTTTGAAGTTAAAGAGGAAGACAAAGCTCATTCACATATTAGACTTTCTGGTAAATTTGTGCATTGCGATGAACTAAAAAATGTTTCACTAAAACCAGCACCAAATGTGCATGAACTACCTCAAAGGTTAGAAAAATATAAAACCTATTTAACTCCTTCAAGACCTATAAGTTAAATCAAAAATAGAAAGAGAGAGTGCACTTATGTCAATTGAATTTAATCCTATGAGGAGTCTTATTTATGTAGATGTAGTAAAAGAAGACTATAGGCACATGTTAAAGCATTGGTTATATCGTCATCATATTCCAGATAGCATTTCGCAATTTGGGCCCTATGTAACGAAGTATGCATTTTATCCAGCACTTCCAACTCCACCAGAGGGTGACAGATTTGGAACTATAAGAATGCAGCTAACAGAGCATTACTGGACGGTCAATCCATTTACTAGTAACTTTAAAAATAAGGCCTTTACAGAGTTTTTTCCTATAGACATTTTAAAATGGCAAGGCAATATTCCTGATGACAGCAAGGTGGCGGCTTTGGAAGGAGAAGAAGTAGTCAAACTAGAAGGCGATGATGCTAGAGCAAGCGGTGGTGACAATGGTTGCCCTCCATTTATCTTTGCATTTGTACCTATTTGCTGGGAAGAAGATTTTAAAGGCTCTCAGCGAACTGTAGAAGATGGTCCAAATTACCGTTGGCAGTTTGTTATGAAATATCCAGAGGGAGTTACTATGAAAGAAGGAGATAAGTGGTTTTATGAGGAAATGATTCCTAAGTTCAAAGATATGCCAGATGTACTTAGGATTTTATCAAGTAAAATCATTCAGCAAGTAAATGGATGTCCATACCATAGAGTGGTTGAGATGTGGTTTAACTGTCCATCAGCTTGGTATAGATCAGCTGTAGAAAAAGCAAAAGAAATCAAAAAACCTTCATGGGCAAAATATGATGTTTTTCCATATTTAAAACCGAAGTTTGAAATTGCAAGCTTATTTTTAACTGATATTGCAGAAAGTGACAATTATAGTCAGTACCGTGGTTATATTACTATGCGCTAAATAAATATTATATGGGGGTACGATATTATGAAGCTAAAAATATCTATTACTAACGGAATAATCGGTGGAGCTATCGGTGGGATAATATCTTTTGTTATTAACTATTTTCTAGTACCTGTACCACAAAACGCACTGCAAAATGGATTTGGTAATTTAATAAGCGGCTTAATAAGTGGTTTTCTAGCAGCATTTATTGGATTTATGATTTATCTGTCAAAGGAAAATAAGTCAGATTCAAAAATGATTTCTTAAATTAAAAATGATAAGAAGGTTATGTTCTAGAATATAAAATTTGGAACATAACCGTCTTTTTTATGGAGGGTAAAAATATAAATGGAATATAAAAGCTTTGATGACTTAATTAAAAAAGTTCAAAACTTAGGATCAAAGAAAAAAGTAGCAGTAGTTTCAGCTCAAGATGAACACACTTTAGAAGCAGTTTTTAAGGCTAAAAAAGATAATATAGTAGAGCCTATTCTAATAGGAAACAAGAAAAAAATAATAGAGATTCTAAGTAGGTTACATGAAAGTGTGCTAGAGGAATCTATTATAAATGTAGAAAGTGATTCAGAAGCGGCAGAAAAAGCAGTAGAGCTGATAAATGAAAATAAAGCTGATTTTATTATGAAGGGTAAAATTCAAACAGCGGATTTATTAAGAGCAGTTGTAAATAAAGAAAATGGACTAAGAACTGGAAAGGTTATGTCACATATAGTTATTCATGAAATTCCTACATATCACAAGCTTCTTGCAGTCACAGATGGTGGAATGATGATGTATCCAAACCTTGATGAGAAAAAGCAGATTTTAGAAAACGCTGTAAGTACATTTTTAGCACTTGGTTATGAAAATCCCAAAGTAGCTGTATTGGCAGCTGTTGAAACTGTGAATCCTAAAATGCAAGAATCTGTGGATGCAGATCTGCTTAAAAAAATGAATATAAAAGGTGAAATAATAAACTGCATAGTAGAAGGACCGATATCCTATGACTTGACAATGAGCAAGGAATCAGCAAGTATTAAAGGCTTTGTGAGCCCTGTAACTGGTGAAGCTGATATTATTATGGTTCCAAATATAACAGTAGGAAATATTCTAGGAAAGTCTTTAGTGTATTCTGCTGGAGCAAAAATGGCAGGCTTTATAGTTGGAGCAAAGGTTCCAATAGTTTTAACCTCGAGAGGTTCTACTTCAGAGGAAAAATACTTGTCACTAGCACTATCTGCATCAGCAGTAAAATAAGATGGAAGGAAAGGTAGAGATATATGAAAAAATTACTAACAGGAAATGAAGCTATTGCTCGTGGAGCCTGGGAAGCTGGAGTGAAATTTGCATCTGCATATCCAGGAACTCCAAGTACAGAAATACTTGAAAATACAGCATTATATAAAGAAGATATTTTAGCTGAATGGGCACCAAATGAAAAAGTCGCACTAGAAGCAGTGATAGGAGCATCTTTTGCTGGAGCAAGAACTTTTGCCGCTATGAAGCATGTGGGAGTGAATGTAGCAGCAGATCCATTGTTTACATTTTCCTATACAGGAGTAAATGGAGGGATGGTTTTAATTTCTGCTGATGAACCAGGTTATCATTCTTCTCAAAATGAACAAGACAATAGAAACTATGCAAAATTTGCAAAAATTCCTATGCTAGAGCCATCAGATAGTCAAGAATCAAAAGATATGATGAAGCTGGCTTTTGAGATAAGTGAAGATTATAACACTCCTGTTATGCTTAGAGTAACTACTAGAGTATGTCATTCAAAGAGCATAGTTAAGTGTAGTGATAGACAAGAAGCAGGAATAAAGGAATATTCTAAGGATTTAAATAGATATCCAGTACCATCAAATGTTGGCGGGATGAGAAAAAGAGTAGAAGAAAGACTGACAAAGCTACAAGATTATTCGAATAATACAAAGCTTAACTTTATTGAGTGGAATAATAAAAAGATTGGAGTAATTGCATCAGGAGCTTGCTATAGATATGCAAAGGAAGTTTTTGGGGATTCAGTTTCTTATTTGAAATTGGGCTTTACAAATCCTCTTCCTAACGAAAAGCTTGTAGAATTTTGCAGTGAAGTAGAAAAAATATATGTTATTGAGGAAAATGATTCATATATAGAGGACCAAGTTAGAATATTAGGCTTTGATTGCTTAGGAAATAATTTCTTTCCATATACAGGCGAGATGACTCCAGATGTAATCAGAAATACTGTTTATGGCAAGACAAATGATACTTTAGATTACGATAGTGCCAAGGTAGTTCCAAGACCACCTACACTATGTGCAGGATGTCCTCATAGAGGTTTCTTCTTAGAACTAAAAAAGAAGAAAAATGTTGTAGTGTCAGGAGATATAGGTTGCTATGGTCTAGGCCATGCTGACCCATATAATGTAGGAGACTGGTGCATAGCTATGGGAGCAAGCCTAAGCATGGGTCACGGAGCACAGCAAGTTTTCAATATGAAAGAAAACTCAAATACTAGAGTTGTTTCAATGCTTGGAGATTCAACATTCTTTCACACAGGAATGAATTCGCTTTTGGATGTAGTTTATAATTCTAGCAACACTGTCAATGTAATACTAGATAATAGAATTACTGGAATGACTGGGCATCAGGAGAATCCTGGAACAGGCTATACCTTACAAGGTAAAAAGACTAAAGAAGTTGATATAGAAAAGGTAGTAAGAGCATTTGGTATGGAAAATGTAGTAGTGATAAATCCTAATGATTTAACGGCAGTCAAAAATGCTCTTGATTGGGCGCTTAGCTTAGATGAGCCTTCAGTAATTATTACAAGATGGCCATGTGTACTCAAAAAGCTTTCAATTGAAGATGAAAAAGAATTTGAGGGAGTTTTTAAGAGCAAGTGCAAAGTAGATACAGATAAATGCATTGGATGTAAAGCGTGTATCAGAACTGGGTGTCCAGCTATATCATTTGACAAGGATAAAAAGAAATCCAGCATAAGCCCAGATTCTTGTGTAGGATGCGAGGTATGTCTTCAAGTATGCCCAGTTAAAGCTATTGGAAAGGTGGAAGCATAAAATGGTAAAGAGCATTTTGTTGGTAGGAGTAGGTGGCCAAGGCACAATTCTTGCGAGTAAATTACTGACTACTGGACTTATGGAAGCAGGCTATGATGTGAAAATGAGCGAAATTCATGGTATGTCACAAAGGGGAGGCTCTGTATCCTCTCAGGTTAGATATGGAGATGAGATTCAGTCACCAGTGATAGAAATTGGAGGAGCAGATATACTTGTGTCATTTGAAAAGATGGAAGCCTTGAGATGGTTTAAATATTTAAAACCAAATGGAAAAGTAATTGTAAATGATTATGAAATTGACTCTATGCCTATTCTTTCAGGAAAAGAAGAGTATTCTCAAGGAATAATAGATGAAATTTCAAGTAGAGCTTCGACTATAGTTATAGATGCTCAAAAATATGCTCTGCAACTTGGAAATTCAAAGGTAATGAATGTAATTTTGCTTGGAAGCATAATTAAAGCTATGGAGCTTGAAGCTATAAATTGGGAAAAGATAGTTAGAGATAATGTGAAGCCTCAATTTGTAGAAGTAAATTTAAAAGCAATTGAAGTAGGAATGAATTTATTATAAGAGGTGAAAGATGAAAAAAGGTGATTTTGTATGGATAGCAGCTTTATTGGTTTGGGTGCTTATTTTAGTAGTACCTTCCTCTAGAGCTTTGTTTATAAGTGTAACTGATGCTCATCCTTATGCAGGAGGATTTATAAAGTTTGCTATCTTAGCAAGCATGGGAGACATGCTGGGAATTAGAGTTATAAAGGGTGAGTGGACTGCTCCGAAAGGCCTTATGTATAAAGCCTTGGTATGGGGAATTATTGGATTAATGGTAACTCTTGTGTTTACAGTTTTTATGGGTGGAGCTGCAGCAGCTCAAGCATCAGGAAAATTGCCTTTTAATGGTTCAATTTTGGCACAGGCTTTTTTTGGAAGCAGTATTATGAATGTCACTTTTGGCCCTATGATGATGGTATTTCACAGGTTCACAGATATGTATATAGATAGCAAATGCGATAATAAAGAAGCTAAAGTTACTATGAGAGAGCTTATTGAAAAGAATGATTGGAATTCTTTAGTTGAATTTAGTTGGCTTAAAACCTGTCCGTTCTTTTGGATACCTGCTCATACTATAGTTTTTTTACTTCCATCACATTATAGAGTTATTGTATCAGCATTTTTATCAATAGCTCTTGGCTTGTTGCTTGCTTTTGCGAAAAAGGAGAGTCATAATGAAGTATAATATTTTAGCTATAAACCCTGGTTCAACATCTACAAAGTTAGCTTTGTATGAGAATGATAAAGAAATTTTTTGTAATACCTTGGAGCATTCTGCAGAGGAAATTGAGAAGTACGATAAAATACAAGATCAATTTGAAATGAGAAAAAATCTAGTAATTTCTTCTCTCCTTGAGAAAGGATATGACATTAAAAGCTTATCTGCAGTAGTCGGAAGAGGGGGCATGGTTCCGAAAGTAAAATCTGGAGCCTATAAAGTCAATGAAACTATGGTGGATAGACTTAAGTTTAATCCTGTCATAGAACATGCATCGAATTTAGGAGCTTTAATAGCTTATGAAATTGCAAATGAGGTCAATATTTCTGCTTATATATACGATTCTGTCAGGGTGGATGAGCTTAAGGATGTCGCAAGAATTTCTGGTATGCCTGAAATTCCTAGAACAAGTACAAGTCATGCTTTAAATTCAAGAGCCATGGCTATGAAAGTAGCTAAAATGAATGGCAAGAAATATTCTGATATGAATTTTGTAGTTGCTCATCTTGGTGGAGGAATATCTGTAAGTGTTCATGAAAAAGGAAGAATGGTGGATATTTTAGCAGATGACGAAGGCCCATTTTCGCCTGAACGTGCAGGAAGAGTGCCCTGTAAAGAGCTAATAGATTTATGTTACTCAGGGGAATTTGATAAAAAAACTATGAACAAAAAATTAAGAGGAAATGGCGGACTTAAAGCTTATCTAAATACAGTTGATGTAAGAGAAGTTGAAGAAATGATTGAAAGAAATGATGAAAAGGCAAAGCTTGTTTTAGAAGCGATGGCTTATCAAGTTGCAAAAGGTATTGGTGACCTTTCGACAGTTGTTGAAGGTAAAGTCGATGCTATTGTACTTACAGGAGGAATCGCTTATTCTAAGAGAATCACAGCTTTGATTAAAAAAAGAGTAGAGTTTATTGCTCCAGTTGAGATAATGCCTGGAGAAAATGAAATGGAGTCCCTTGCTATGGGAATACAAAGGGTGCTTAAAGGAGAAGAAGAAGCATCTGAATATAGCGAGTAGAAGAACTATAAATAATTATTTAGAGGTATAAATAAAGACGATGCCGATGCATCGTCTTTTATAATCTTAAAAAATAAATTATTTAAAAGTTTTTCGATTATAATCGAATAAATATTGATATTATTTTTTTGTAGGGTATACTCCATGCCTAGAGTACCGAGGGCTTCCGACTATAGTTGAACTTTGTTATATAGGTGCTGTATTTTACGCTTAAATTAAAAAAGACGCTGAATCCACAGCGTCTTTTTTTGCCCTTTAAAAATTAAAACAATCAATTAAAAACAAAAAACTTTTTACACGATTTTTAGTGACTTGCTACATAAGTTGCAACATAAGTTTTTATGGTTTCCATTTTTGCAGATACTTGGCTTTGGTATTTCGTAGAGTAGTTTCCTTTGTTTACTCTAGTTGTACCTTGGTTGTATGCGCTAAGTGCTTTAAGCACATCTCCACCATATGACTGAATATGTCCGCTAAGATAACGCGTACCAAAATCGATATTTATATCTGAGTTGTATAAGTCTTCGCTAGTATAGCCGTATGCTTTTCCTGTGTTGACATGGATTTGCATTGCGCCGATACATCTGTTGTAAGTAAGGCTTGGGTTGAAGTTACTTTCTTGCCATATTACTGCAGCAATTAGCTCTTTATCTACGTTGTAATTAGCACTTGCCTTGTTTATCGATTTCATAAGATTGTTTAATGCCTGGTCGCTAAGCTTAGAATTTTTGCTCGACATGAAAGTTTTTAGGGCGTCGTCACTTTTGATGCTATCATCCTGTACTTCTGCATATGTAAGATTTGAACCTAACAATGCTAGGATGAAAGCGAAAACTACGATAAGCTTTCTCATTCTTTCACTCCTCTATTTTTTATTATTTCTAAATTGCTTAGCCAAGTATTTGTTTATTATAGTGCAAAGAAAACAGTTTATCAACCTTTTTGAGCAAAAAAGTTACAAAGAAGTAACAGAATATTTACAACATTTCCCTGTAAATCCCATGAAATGCACATTCTTCATTGGATACAAGTTGTAACTTTTTTCGAAAAAAATAGTGCCGATTTTACAATCAGCACTACTCGGTTTAATGAAATATTAAATTTAGTTATAAATTAGATATTGTTTTCTTAGATTTTTAAAGTTCTCAACTTCGTTAGAATAGCTTTTTACTATCTGGTCAGGAGTTCTATTGTTTAGTAGATCCTGCCCAAATCTACTTCCACCCATATTTTTTTCAAACATAGGTATAACTCCATTTTTTTCTACTGGAACAGTCAGTTTCTTTTGAAGGTTTGCAGTTGCTAGGATATATACTCCAGTTTTTGCTGGATTGAAGCTATGGTAATCAGTTACCTGCAGATTTACTCCGCCTTTATCGCCTTTATCTTCTGGAACAAATACTATTCCTGGAAGCTTATAAGCATTCAGTGCATTTGCTAGAGTCTGACTATTAAAGCCCTTGCCACCTACCCAGGTAAATTTATCGCCTTGACCGAGCCCAGTTCCATCTCCTATGCCTGTAGCCATGTAGGCAAAAGCTGATTCTATATTCGGGATGTTTGGTGAGGTCTGTACAAACGGAAGTCCAGTATCTTGCCATACCATAGCTCTAGTGTAATTTTTCATAGGCACTATTTCTAGCTTGCAGCCAATGTTTCTGTTGAAAAACTGAGCTAGCTCTGCGGCAGTCATTCCATGAGCCATAGGCATATTGTCGACACCTACAAAGGTTTTGTATTTATCTTCTAGCACATAGCCTTCGACATTAAGTCCACCAACTGGGTTAGGTCTGTCGAGTACTATTAGGGTTTTATTGTTTTCCTTAGCTGCTATCATGCAGTAATTAAGTGTAGACATGTAAGTATAGGTTCTAGAACCGATGTCTTGCATATCAAATACTAGCACATCTACATTAGTAAGCATTTCAGGGCTAGGCTTTCTAGTTTTGCCATAGAGGCTATATACAGGAAGGTTTAATTTTGTATCCGTATATGACTCTACGTACTTGCCAGCGGCTACAGTGCCATCTAAGCCGTGTTCTGGTGAGTAGATGGAAGTAAGGCTAATCTTTGGATAGGCACTTAGTACATCTACAGTTCTTTCTAGCTTTGAGTTCACGCCTGTATGATTTGTGACTATACCTACACGTTTGCCATCTATTAGATGGGAGTATTCACTGAGAAGTCTTTCATTTCCAAGCACTGTCTGATAGTAAGGCACTACGTTTTGAGCAGGAGCCTCAGCTATAGGATTAGTAGCTTGTGTATCATTAAGAGATAATAGAACTTCTCTTAGATAGCTGTATTCATCTTCTGTGATGGGATTTGAAAATGCTAAGCTTCCCATAGCTAGAGTCATGATAAGTGAAAGGGTTAATAGCTTTTTTATAATAATTACCTCCTTTTGTAAAAAACAATCTGCTATTTCTAGCTCATATAAGTATTTCGTCATAAATAGAAGAAGCATTAAATTAATTTAAAAAAGCGCCATAAAGCTGAGTGCTTTTGGCGCTTTACTAATATTTTAATTGTATCATGCAAATTGATAAATAAAATTACAATTCAATTAAATCTAATAGCGAAGTATAGCTGCTATAGGTTTATGCTCTGGCATATGAGCATGGTCTAGATAATAAATCTTTCCACCAGCAAGCAAGGTCTGTCTTACACTTATGCCTATTAGATCCTGAACTTCATGAGGGTCAGCGTAGTCAGTGTTTACTCTATCGTTTTCCTTGTCATACACTCCAGGAATAGGCTCAGCTGATTTTGACAAGAACAGAGTATCTATTCTTTGCACATGAGATGCTTTTACTATTTGGCTTATGGAGTCTACAGTTCTATCTGTATTTGAAAGATTTCCATATTGAGCTACAGCCTTTTCAGAATCAATGAGAAGCTGAGGCTTTACTATATGCCATGCATGGTCTCTTAGAGAAGAAGCAGTCATAGTCTCAGGATTTCCTGAGATGGTTTTTTCGCTTATATTTTTGTATGAGCTAGCTTCCTTATATATAGAAGAAATATAATCAACCCCAGCTAGAACTAAGGTTTTATTTTTGCTATTTAAAAATGTTGATATATATTTTTCTACTATCTGGCAATATCTAAGAACAAATTCCTTTTCTGTTTCATCTCCTATATTTTCGCCATGAGTAGCAGCGCCTAGACTTCCACCACTTACCTTTGCAGGTCTTCTGCCTAGATGAGATTCATCTATATCATACTGAAGAGCCTCATCCATATTTTTTGGCATATCAGGGATGTCTATAGGATTTATTTCAAATCTATTTGCACTGTAAAGCGCAAGGGTATTTTTGCTGATAGCTAGTATATAGTAGTCTATATTTTCTGTAAGAACTGGAAGCAGTGGCTTGATATGGAAGATATTATCAGCAATAACTGTTTCTTCAAATGCATGAGGAAGTCTGTAGGTTTTTAGCTCGTGCTTGTTTATAAATACAGCTAGGCCTTCTTTTTGCGCATTCAAGAAACTTAAATCTTCTCCCATCAGGGTGAAGGCTTTTAAATTCTCCTCTATATCTCTTGCATCGTAATCTTTTTCTTTAATTGCATCCCTAGCTTTTGAAATCGAATTCTTAATTAGGATTCTATTGGTATCCTTGTCTCCAGGTATGGTAGGTAAGTAAATTGTTATACTAGGGTGCTCGGCATTTTCAAGTAGATAACGCAGGTCTTGAATTTTCATTACTTCCATAAATGTTACCTCCTGTAGCTTAATTATGAGATAATTTAGAAAAATATCCCATATACTTTACATACCCTCTGTTTATAGTTATAAACCTATTTGAAAAGGGGTAAATATATTAAAATATATAATTTTATATTGACGGCTTAAAGCACAAAGTATAATATGACTATATAGTCACATATACTAGTGGAGAGTAAAATTAAATAATATTACTATGTATATATTGTTTTAAGCTTATTTAAATAGCATATATATTGATAAGGATTAATTTGAAATGGGGTGAGGCTATGAATACGCTTATCAAGGGTGTAAATGTCTCTAAGATTTATAAAATGGGAGAAGTGGATATAAGGGCGCTGTCAGAAATTGATTTTGAAATTTATGACTGTGAATTTCTCGTTCTGCTTGGACCCTCTGGTTCGGGAAAAAGTACATTACTGAATATCGTAGGAGGAATGGACTCTCTTACTTCAGGAGAGCTGTATTACAAAGGAAAGCCTATTCACAACGGAGGCAAGAAGCTTCTTACTGAGTATAGAAGAGATGCAGTTGGATTTGTATTTCAGTTCTATAACCTCATGCCAAACTTAACTGCGCTTGAGAATGTAGATCTTGCAAGAGAGATTTCCTCAAGTCCACTAGATGCAAAGGATATGCTTGAAAAAGTAGGGTTACTGGATAGAAAAGACCATTTTCCATCTCAGTTATCAGGCGGGCAGCAGCAAAGAGTTGCTATAGCGAGGGCTCTAGCAAAGAATCCTGAAATCTTGCTTTGTGATGAGCCTACAGGAGCTCTTGATTCAGTTTCTAGCAGAGAGGTCATTCGCATACTTAAGGAATTTTCCAGAAGCTTTGAAAAAACAGTTATAGTTATCACTCACAATGCATCCATAGCTCAGACGGCTGATAGGGTTATGTATATAAAGGATGGAAAGATAGAAAAGGTGGAGGTAAATGAAAATCCTATACCTGTAGAGGAGATAGTGCTATGACTCTATACAAAAAGCTATTTAGGGATTTGATGGAGCATAAGGGCGCTAATCTAGCGGCTATAGTGGTAATAGCTATAGGACTGATGATGTACGCTGCTTTTGCTATGGTAATGCAGACTCTAGAGCTTTCTATAGATAAATTCTATTCAGATAGTAAATTTCCTGATGGATTTGTGACTGTGCTTACTATGCCAAAATCCAAGATAGCTGATATCAAGGATATAGAAGGAATCAATCAGGCTGAAGGAAGGCTAAGAGAGGATATAAGAATAGCTGATAATTTTGGTACTTTTTCAACTGAAACCAAGTATTTAAGGCTAGTGAGTTCAAATACCTCTGTAGGAACCTATATAATAGAAGAAGGAAAAGCTCCTAGACTAGGCTATATGGAAACTGTAGTTGACCCTATGTTTGCAGATGCAAATGATTTAAAGGTGGGAGACAAGATTCCAGTTATCGCCTATGGAAAAAATGTAGACTTAACTATCAGTGCTATAGGAAGAAGCGCAGAAAATGTCTATGCACTTAGGAATTCATCAGAAATTTATCCAGATCCAATAATATTTGGGGTAGGATTTATGGATATCACGTCCTTAGAAAAATTAACAGGAAAAGGACACTATACAAATGTAGTGTTTACTATAAAGGACGATGCAGATTTTGACTATATAAAAAGAACGATAGAAAGAGAGCTAAGACCCTATGGATTTATATCTATAGTAGAAAAGAAGGATCAAGAAAGCAATCTGCTTCTTACAAATGAAATGAAACAGCTTGAGGTCTCATCAACTATGCTTCCTCTAGTATTTCTAAGTGTTTCCTCTATGATTTTGTATATCATGATAAAGAGGATAGTTGAGCAGCAAAGAGGACAGATAGGAATATTAAAGGCCTTTGGATATTCTTCACTTAGCATTAGGATGCACTATACTAGCTACTGCATAGTGATAGGACTACTAGGAGGTATAATTGGAGGACTGTTTGGCCTAATATTTTATCAGCCACTGATGTCTCTTTACATGATGTTTTTTAATATGCCTATCTTAGAGGGACAGATATTAGTTTCTTATTTGTTTAGAAGTATAGCTATTTCAGTTGTATTTGCTATATTTGCTGGTTATAGAGGGAGTACTCAGGCTCTGCTTTTATCACCTAGTGAGGCTATGAGAGAGAAAGAGCCTGTGCTTGGAAGTCGCTCGTTATTTGAAAAAATACCTCTATTATATAAGGCTTTGACGACAAAGGGCAAAATGGCTCTTAGAAATATATCTAGAAATCCAGCAAGAAGCTTTTTTGTATTTGTAGGGATAGCATTTACTTTTACGCTTTCAGTTATTCCGTGGACCTTTATGGGGCAAGTCGATTCCATGCTTTTTGAGCGTTATGACGATGTGGAAAAATACGATGTAAAGGTAGCTTTGTCTGATTTAAATGCTTTGGAGAGCGTAGAAACAGAGCTTACTAGACATAACGAAGTTTACAGGGCAGAAGGAATGCTCGAGATTCCAGTTTTTTTTACAAATGAGCATATCAAAGAGCCGGTATCGGTTATAGGGCTAAGAGAAAACAGCAATTTATATACAGTGATAGATGACGATAAAAATCCAGTAAATATATATAAAGGTGGAGTAGTCCTATCAGAACGACTAGCAGACAAGCTAAGAGTAAAAACAGGAGACTATCTCACCATGGAAAGCCCTTACATGAGAGACAAGGATAAGAAGGAAAGCGTGAGGGTGATATCCACTGTAAAGCAAAATGTAGGAATAAACGGCTATATGGATATTGAGTATCTATCAGCGGTTTTAGGCTACTCACCTGCGGCAAATTCAGTTTTATTAAGAGCAAAGCCAAATACAGCGGCTGTGCTAAAAGATATTTATGAAGAGAGCCCTAAAATTACAGGCATAAATGACGCAAATGAAATGATTGAAAAGCTGAAAAAATTTATGGGCAGCTTTATGGGCAGTATGTATTATGTAGCTCTTATAGCTATAGTTATGGGAGTGGCGATAATTTACAACTCCTATGTAATAATATTATCAGAGAGAAAAAGAGAGCTTTCCTCGCTTATGGTGCTTGGGATGAGTGAAAAGGAAGTGCTTTCTATAGTTACTTTTGAGCAGTGGTTCATAGCTATATTTGCGATGCTGTTTGGAATACCATTATCACAAAGTGCTGTAACTGCCATGGGAAAATCAGCTAGTACGGATATGTTTTCTCTAGCTGTGAAGCTGGACCTAAACTCTTTAATTATAGCATTTGTAGTAACTATTATTGCCATAGTACTCGCTCAGGTCATGGCATCTAGAAAAATTAAGCATTTGAATATAGTAGATGCTCTAAAATCCAATGAATAACGAGGTGACTTATGAAAAAATCCATTAAATTTATACTAATAGGCATAATAGCAGTGCTAGCTATAGGCTATACAGTTTACTCAATGACAAAGCCATTAGAGGTGAAAGCTACTAAAGTTGAAAAGGCTGATTTAATCAGTGATTTCAAAGAGGATGCTATAGTAGTATCTGAGGATAGCTATACGATAAGTCCACCATATGATGCAAAGCTCACCTTCATAGTAGAGCAAGGCATGAATGTGAATGCAGGAGAGCTTATTGCGAGTATGGATGATGTTGATTTAAAAAATCAGAAAAGTCAGCTCAGCGCCCAGCTAAAATCTGTAGGTGGTCAGCAGGCAATGTCAAAATCTCCAGTCTATGATTCTCAAGTTGAGAGTCTAAATATAGCTATAGCAATGGGAAAAGACCAAATAGCAAGGCTAGAGACGAGCTATGAAAGAGCAAAGGCGCTTTATGACAGTGGAGCTATACCGAAGGTGGAGTTTGAAGCTGCTGAAAATGCTCTTCACGATGCAAAAAATCAAGTGAAGCTAAAAGAAAGCGAGCTAGCCCTCATATATGAATCAGCGGTAGAAAAGCCAGGAACAAGCACTTATTATTCAGGACAAAAGGAAGCACTACAAGCTCAGATACGTTCAATCGATGAAAAGCTAGCTAAAACAAAAATCTATGCACCTGCTAGTGGAGTAATTACAAAATCAAATGCAAAATCAGGGGCTTTTGTATCCACTATGACTCCTATAATCGAGCTTTCCTCAGCCACACAAACTGTTGCTAGGGCAAATGTTTTGGTTCAAGATGCAGCTGCTCTAAAACTAGGTCAAAATGTCACAGTGACTCAAAAAATTAGAAATGAAGAAAAGCATTATCCTGGAACTATAGTAAAAATAAGCGACTATGCAAATACCATGCAGTCTCCACTTGGACTTGAAGAACAAAGGGTAGAGGTAGATGTGGCTTTTCAAAGCGAAGAGAAGCTGTTTTTGGGATATGATTTGAGCCTAACTATAGAAACTATGAGAAAAAATTCTGTCATAGCTCTTCCGAAAACTACTGTTTTTGAAATAGATGACAAAAAATACGTATGGAAAATAGATGAGCAAACTCTAAAAAAACAAGAGGTAGAAACTGGTTATGAATCTGATTTTGACTACGAAATAACTCAGGGCTTAAGTGAGGGCGACCTTATAATATTAGATCCTAATGATGCTCAGCTAGAGGAAGGAAAGAAAGTAAAATACTAAACTAAACTGGTATAGTTATCAGAAAAGTGTGGCTTCTTTATTGCATATTAATAGAAGGTGGGGTATATTTAATATATAAGAAATTTTCCAAATAATTGCAAGGAGGATCACATGCAGCACTATTCCAGAGAAAAAAAAGGTCTAAAAATCCTTAATTTATTATTTTATTTATTGATGATAGGAGCCAATGCCTTAGCAAACACAAATATATTCGGGCAAGCTACTACTGAAGAAATATCAGCAAAATACAGCAATCTATTTACTCCAGCAGGCATAACCTTTGCCATTTGGGGCGTTATATATATTATGCTAGGCTATTTTGTGCTTTATCAGCTAGGGAAAAACGGATATGGAGCTAGAAAAGAAGCAACTGAAAAAATAGGTCTCTGGTTTATAGTATCTTGTATATTGAACGGACTGTGGTTGTTTTTCTGGGCTTTTGATATGATAGGTCTTAGTATGATAGCTATGATAGCTTTGCTTTTAGTGCTTTATCTCATCTACTTTAGAGTATATACAGTAGAAGCCTATCTTTACAATGACGAGAAAAAAGGATTTTTACTTCCGTTTTCTCTATATACAGGGTGGATTTCAGTTGCAACAATAGCAAACTTTGCGGCCTTTGTTAAGTATATGAACTGGAACCTGTTTAATCTTCCTGAGGCTCTATGGGTATCTATAGGAATAGCAGTGGCTGTGCTTGTAAATCTGTTCTTCATAACTATGAGAAAAGATAAGGCGTTTGGATTCGTGGGAATCTGGGCACTAGCAGGAATAGTATATGCCAGATATTTGGATGGAAATCTTATGCCAGTAGGTTATGTGGCAGGAGTGGCAATATTTGTACTGCTTGCTGTAATAATAAATAGCCATGGAAGAAAGTCACATTCAAACTAGATATTTTAAGTTAGTGATAAGAGTTTAAAATAAAATGATGAAATTAAAAAAGTTTAAAAAGAGTCAGTATGAATGATATCTCCACAAAAAATTAGTTGGAGGAACATTCGTACTGACTCTTTTATTAATAGTATAATTGTGGGTAAAACAAAAGTTCTCTATTGTATACGGTTACTATTTTAAGCTTCTGAGATATTAAATTCAATAGTCTCTTCTTCTATTGTGATTTTTTCATGTTCTATTTTATTCTCGTGCATTATTTTAATAAAGTGCTCCCCATCTATTATTGACACCTCAAGGAGAGTTTCGGCTATAAGGTCAAGCTTTTCTCTATTTTTATTTAGCATCTGCTTGGTTTCATTAAACAGCTCCTCAGCTAATGCTTTAGCGTCCTTTATATAATCATCATTTGGTCTAGACATGCCTAGCACATCTAGATTTATAACGCTATCGTGCATTCCCCAAGACTTAATTATTGAGGATATAATCATAGTGGCTTGTTCGATGTCGTTTACTGCGCCAGTTGTTATATCGTCTTCGCTCTTAGCAATGATAGTCTCTGCGGCTCTTCCGCCATATAGCATTTTTACTCTGTTTTTCATATCGGCTTTGCTAGCTAGACCTTCTTTAGGTTCATTTAGAGTATAGCCTCCAGCACCTGAAGTAGTAGGTATGATACTGACTTCGAGTACAGGCTGTCCTAGAAGGTGACCCACTATGGCATGACCTGCCTCATGATAGGCTACGATTTTACGCTGGCTATCTGATTCTAAAGGCTTGTCTTTTTTATCTCCCTTGATTAGGATTCTAAGGTAGGCTTCATCGATATCAGTCTGCTCGATTACCTCATGGCCGTTAATTACAGCCTTTATAGCGGCCTCATTCATGAGATTTTCAAGCTCAGAAGGACTAAAACCTATGGTTTTTTTAGCGAGGTTTTCTATTATTACACTTTCAGATATTTTTTTACTTTTTACATAAAGCTCAAGTATACTCATACGCTCATTTCTATCAGGAAGAGGAACAGCAAGCTGTCTGTCAAATCTACCTGGACGGGTAAGAGCAGGGTCTAAATCTTGAAGTCTATTAGTAGCTGCTATAGTAATTACAGCTTCCTTGCCACTAAAACCGTCGAGCTCATTTAGCAGTGCGGTTAGAGTTTTGTCATCCTCAGAGGTTCCTCTGTTTTGACCTCTAGCACCACCTACTGAGTCTATCTCGTCTATAAACACTATGCAGGGTGCATTTTTTCTAGCTGTCTTGTAAAGCTTTCTAACCCTTCGAGCACCTAGACCTACGTATAGCTCCACAAAGTCTGAACCGTTAACCTTGAAGAATGGAACTCCAGCTTCTCCGGCTATAGCTTTTGCCATTAAAGTTTTACCTGTTCCTGGAGGACCGTAAAAAATTACCCCATTAGGAAGCCGTGCGCCTATATCGTTATATTTTTTTGGATTTTCTAAGAAGTCCAAAATGTATTTTGAATCGTTTTTAAGTGAGCTATAGCCTGCTATATTGCTAAAATTCGTATCAGGCACCTTGGTTGTGATTTCATTTTCTTTTGGGTCCATACCTCTTTGATAAAATACTAAAAAGCCCATAATTAAAGCTACTGGGAGCATAATCTGGAAGGTGGATAAAAGAAAATAAACCAAATCATTTGGAGGATTAAAGCTAAATACTCTTATGCCCTTTGCAAGAAGCTCTGAGCGAAACTCTGGATAGGCAGGATTTTCTGTTATGAACTTAAATTTCCCATCCTTAGGAAGTATTTTAGCATCCACAGAAGTTTCTTTGGTTTTATCAAGGTCCTCAAGCAGAATTTTGTAATCCTCATCAGGAGTTATCTTTTGAGAATTTAGATATTCTAAAGTAGGGAGAAATTGCATATTGCTGTTGCTTGAGCTTAGAAATACATATTCTACTTGATTTTTTTCAATCATCTGCTGAAACTGAGTGTATGGAATATATGAAACCTCATCCTTTTTATCTTTTTGAAGCTGAATATTGCCGTACATTGCCAAGCTGTAAATCACAAACATAACTATTATTATGAAGGAAATTCTTCGTTTGGTTAGCTTTTTTTTGATTTTTTCAAGCTTTTCTTTTCTACTCATTTTTCATCACCTTTTTGTAAATAGATAATTTTATTATACACTATTTAAAGAAGAGAAAGATAATTATCCAATCTTTCTTTAAAAATTAGCCGCGTTATGTCATAATCTAATGAGATGATTTATTATGAAGTTTAAATGGAGGACAAATATTTGAGAATTATAGATATGAAAGGGATAATAAAAGGTCAGGATGTGCCTAAAATAGCATACAGACCTGTTAAGTCTCTAGAAGATAGAATATATTTTGAAAAGGTTCAGGGCACTTTAGAGGAGCAGTGGACGGAAGGTATATACAGATATGATATAGCTGAGCAAAAGCTGACAAGGGTGGATACAGGAGAGCATTCAAATAATCCGTCCATGTATGATATAGAGGTGCCAGGCTCATATGAAGATGTACTGGCGATAAAGGATATGGATTATATCTACTACTGTGTATCTTCTGAAGCTGAGAAAGAGCAGATACTGAATTTCTTTAGGCTTAATCTTGAGGCAGATACCCAAGATGATATACTGAACTTTAGCTTTTCAAAGGATGAATATGTTTATAAGGGACTTGAGATATTGACTGAGGGCTATTTTATATTTACGCTTTCAGATGCCAAGACGCCTTTTGAAAGCAACCAATATGACAAGGTATACCTAGTGGATGTAGATGAAAGAAGAATTTATGAGATTCACGACCTGTTATTTAAGCTCACAGCTGGAAAAAGAGAAGTAATAGGCAAGGAAGTAAAATACCTGCTGGTTGAAGAGGTCTATCTATCAGAGGAAGAGGAGCTAGAGCTTCTTTTATCAGATGATGTAGAGCTTGCTATAGATATACCAGAAGAGATGACTGAGGATTTTGTATTCAAAAACAGCCTTAGAATATTGCCGTTTCAAAACTTTTTAAACCTAGTAAAATCAGGTAGCAGATATTATGAATACAAGGTGCTAGATAGCATATTTATGGATGGGGTAATCAGAATAGTGGGAGAAACTCCAAACATGCTTTACTATAAGAAAAACAAGCATGAGCATGTTCTGAAATCAAGCCGTGATTTTAATGAGAGAAGACTAAAGGGCAAAGAAGAAATTTTCTCTATAGATAAAGAAACTCTCAACATTTCAAAGATAATGGAGCTAGGAGATAAGAGCCTGCTTGCATTTGAGGATGAAACTGTATATGAGATAGAAGAGGACGATGAAAAGGTTAAAATAGCATCCTCAAGAGGAGACAGCTTCTCTTTTGAGTATGAAAAGGATGTATCTGATATAGAGGCAAAGGAATATTTCTACGATTTATTCAACCATAGATACCTAGTGATAGGGGTAATTAAGAGCAAGGATAAATTTTCAGGGAGCTTTCTAAAGATAGTGGATATGTATGAAATAGAAGAAGACAGAAAGTGCGAGGACCTTTTTATCATAGACGATACAGTATTTATTGGATAGGGCGTGGGATAGTATGCCTAGTAGAATTGAAATTTCTGTGCGCTCTTTGGTGGAGTTTGTACTTAGAAGCGGAGATTTGGGAGCGAGCAGTAGCTTTTCGCCAGCTAGAATGCAGGAAGGCATCAGAATACATCAGCAGCTCCAGCAGATTAAGGGGAGATACATTGAAAAAGAGCTCCCTCTTAGACTGGATATCAAAGTAAACGATATAGACTTTCGCATATCTGGGAGAGCTGATGGCTTGATGCTGGATGAGGGTTTTTATATCATAGATGAAATCAAAAGCACGGCTAAAAGCCTGAGCAATTGTGAAGAGGAAGAGGTTCACTTGGCTCAGGCTAAATTCTATGCCTATATTTATGCTTTAGATAACAAGCTAGATAATATAGGTGCAAATGTAACCTATTACAGCCTCCATGATGAGGATATAAGAACCTTTGAGCACGAATACGAAAGAGAAGAGCTGGAAACCTATGTGACTCATATCCTACATAGCTATAGCTTGTTTTGCATGCTACTTGAAAGGCTAAAGGACGAAAGAGATGAAAGCATACTTACTTTAGAATTTCCTTTTGACTCATATAGAAAGGGTCAAAAGAAAATGATAAACGACGTATATAGAGCTATCAGCCAGAAAAAGAGACTGTTCGTAAAAGCACCTACAGGCATAGGAAAAACAATATCAACCATTTATCCTGCACTTAAAAGCTTAATATATGAAGACAATGAAAAGATATTTTATCTTACCTCAAAGACCATAAATCGCGAGGCGGCATCGGATACCTTGATGCTCTTAAAAGATGCAGGGCTAAGCGTAAGAGCCATAGCCCTTACGGCAAAGGACAAAATCTGTCCTTATGGAAGCTGTGATTTAAATGCCTGTGATTATGCAAGAGGGCATTTTGATAGGATAAACTCGGCTATCTATGATATTTTGGAAACGCAGGATATCATAACTAGGGATGTGATACTGAGCTACAGCGAGTCACATAAGGTATGTCCCTTTGAATTTGCCCTTGATATCTCGCTATTTTGCGATGTAATTATAGGGGATTACAACTATGCCTTTGACCCAGCTGTTTACCTCAAGAGGTTTTTTGCCGAGCAGATGGGAAAATATATATTTCTTATGGATGAAGCTCATAATTTCATAGATAGAGCTAGAGATATGTTTTCAGCTTCTATAGAAAAAACAGCCTTTCTAGAGCTTAGAAAGCTTATAAAATCAGCGATTAAAGATCATACGATGATTCCTAAGGAGCTTTCTGATGTTTTAAAATCAATAGGACATGTCAATGCAGGGTTTTTAAAGCTTAAGCCAGAGCAAGCTGAGATTGAGTTCTCACAAAAAGCTTTGCCAGAGAATTTAGTAAAGGCAATAAGAGGCTTTATAGAAAGCTCAGATTACTATTTTAGTGAGTATCCAAATGCAAATGAAGAGGCTTTTTATCAGGATTTACTTAATTTATATTTTGAAGCCCATGCATTTATAAGAATTGCTGAGCTTTACGATGAAAGATACACTATGCTAGGATATCAGCATGATAAGAATTTGAGAATAAAGCTGTTTTGCATAGACCCTTCAGCTCTTGTTAAGGATGCACTTAGCAGATGCACTAGCCTTATTGCATTTTCTGCCACTCTTATTCCAGCGTCTTACTATATAAGTATGATGGGAGGGCTAGAGGACGCAGTATATCTTATGCTAGACAGTCCATTTAATCCTGAGAGATTAAAGGTTATGATAGATTCAAGCGTATCTACTAGGTACTCCCATAGACAGCGCTCTATTGATAGGGTAGTGCAGAGGATTCACTCAGCCGTAAGCTCTAAAAATGGGAATTACATAGCTTTTTTTCCTTCCTATGAATACATGAATCAAATTTATGAAGAATTTTCAAAAACCTATGAAGATATTGAGTGCATAGTTCAAGAAAGAAGCTTTACTGAGCTTCAAAGAGAAGACTTTTTAAAGCAGTTTGTAGACCAAAATACTCACGTAATGGTAGGCTTTGCAGTTATGGGAGGAGCTTTTTCTGAGGGAATCGATTTAAAAGGAGATAGACTCTCCGGAGCAATAATTGCAACTGTAGGGCTTCCAGGGATTTCATATGAGCTAGACTTGATTATGGAGTATTTTAATAACGAGGGAAAAAATGGCTTTGATTATGCATATAGATATCAAGGCATGAACAAAGTAATGCAAAGCGCAGGCAGAGTGATTAGGACTTCATCGGACAAAGGTTTTATACTTCTGCTTGATGATAGATTTTTAGAAGCGAGCTATCAGAATCTCATGCCTAGAGAGTGGCTGGATTTTGAAAGAGTAAGCAGTCCTTTGGAAATTAAAAATACCTTGGAACAATTTTGGGAGGAGAGCTAATGGGGATAATAGCGTTTTTGTATGGACTGATATTTGGGAGCTTTTATAATGTTGTAATATATAGGATACCTGCAGATAAAAGCATAGCAAAAGGCAGGTCGATGTGTGGCAGCTGCAACCATACGTTAGCTGCAAAGGATTTGGTTCCTGTACTTAGCTGGGTATTTTTAAAAGCAAGATGTCGCTACTGCGGTTCAAAGATATCTATGAGATATCCTATAATAGAGCTAGTTACAGGACTATTATTTTATCTTGCCTATACCAGCTCAGGCTCTATATGGGAGTTTTTATTTTATGCTAGCCTTTGGTCCATGCTACTTATTACAGCCATGATAGATTACGATGAAATGATAATTTCTGATGCGGTACTTCTTGTATTCACGGCAATTGGTTTAGTTTCGATTTTAGTGATGAAAGCAGGACTACTTACTAGAGTCTATGGACTTGCCTTTGGATTTGGCTTTTACTTTGCCATTTATTATGTAGCAAAGCTAATTTATAAAAAAGAGGCCTTTGGCTTTGGGGATGTCATGCTTATGGGAGCACTAGGCATATTTATGGGATTTAGAGATACTGTTTTAACGAGTATACTTAGCTTTTATGTAGCTCTTATCATAATAGTAATAATGAAAATATTTGGAAAGAAAACAGGGCTTAGGCAGGAGATTCCTTTTGGACCATATATATGTATAGCTGCGTTCTTGGTTTCACTTTATGGGAAGGAGATAGTAAATCTTTATCTAAATTTACTTATGTAAAAAGTCTAATTAGTTATAATAAATGTATTATAAAATAATCCATTGGAGGTAAAAATGAAAAAATATTCTCTAAAGGACATAGAAATCAAGACTCCAGGATTACAGTTAAGAGACAAAATAATTGATAAATATGGAAGTATTAGTAATTTTGCAAATGAAATAAATTTATATGAATCATCTATCAATCAGTATCTTTTTAATAAAGATTTAGGATCTTCTACTTTCAAAATTAGAACAGCCTATGCATTTAATCAAGATTTTAATAAGCTATTTCTTTCAGAAAGTGAACAAATACGCATAATGACAAGCACTGTATCATGGTACATCCAAGACTACAATCAATACCAAGATATAAATATATTCGAGAGATTAAAAAAAATCTGTCTTGAAAAGGAGCTTATGGAAGACTATGCTATAGTGTGCAGATGCTTTGCTCATTTTTATTGGAATCAAGGCAAAAGAGATAGAGGTCTTGCATATATTGAAGTAGCTGCGAATATAATGAGAAATAAGGACAATATAGATAGGTTTGGACTTTACTTATCTGAATATTTATGGATGAAAGTGGCATACTTTAAAAAAAGTATCCAAAGTAAAGAGCTAAATGAATTTGATAAAGCAATAGAAAAAGTACAAGGCCCTCTTACTACTGGATATATGTACTATAATTTAGCAAATGCCTTTTCTTCTATCAAAAACTACGATAAGAGCAAATACTATTATTTGAAATCCCTTAAATATCACGAAGCTCCTAAAATCAGAGCCTTTATCTATATGAGCTATGGAGATATGCAAAAAGAGATGGGACTAAGGCAAGAAGCTCTGCAAAGTTATAAAAGTGCTGAAGCTTTACTTGATGATAGTGATGATTCTCTTAGCTATGTCTATCATGAGTATGCTCTATATTATTATGAAATAGGGGATATGATAAAAGCAGAGAACTACATTGATTTAGTTTTCAAGGGTGAAAAGCTGCTAATTGCATCAACAGATAATGATTTTCTAGTTACTTTTTGCAAAATAAAGCTTCAGCAAAATAAAGTAAAAGAAGCTTTATACTATATAGAACAGCTTTTGTCAGAAATTGAAGGTGAGTATATTTATCTAGAGAATCATCTATTGAAATTAGATAATTTGATAGATTGGCAAAAAGATAATAGACAGTTTCTAGATATTATTTCAGGTATTCTAATAAAACATTATAAATTGAATGAAAAAAAGCTGAGTAGTGAAATAAAGAGAATATTAAAAATGACTATAGGAAATGTTTTTATTCATCTCGCATATCTAAAATAAAAGATATAGACAAATTACAGAGAGTTTTCTATTGATCTAATAAAATAGGTCAGTGAAAGCTCTTTTTATTTTTTGCAAATTTGAAATTTTTAAAAAATATACAAAATTGTAAATAAAAGGAAAAAATAATTCGCTATATTTATAATAAATTTACTTCGAAGTTATACTTATTAAAATTTTATCAAGCTAGTATAAATTTTCATTATTGAAATTAATAAAAAGAAATAAGCTTGAATTTGAATGTTTTTTTTAATTTATAAATTTTATTTTTAAAAGTATAAGTCTTACTATATAAAAATGTAAAAAAAAGTAAAAAATGTAATTTGATGATTTGTTCAAACAAAGATAATATTATGGAAATAATAAAAATCTATAGGAATAATTCAAATTATTAATATTGAATCAAGAAAAGAGAAGTTTTTAGGAGGAAAGATTAAGATGGGAAAATACACAGATACTAAAAAAGTAGTTTTAGATTACTTCGATGATTTAGAAAACGCTTCAGTTGATGAAGTGGAAAACGTTCTTAAGAAGCACGTAAATGATGGATACTTATGGAGAGGCGTGTATCCATTTAGAGAACAAAACACAGTAAAGAATGTAAGTGAGAATTTTTGGATTCCATTAAAAAAATCCCTAAAAAGAATGCAAAGAAGACAGGATGTTTTTATAGGCGGGACCAATGAAATCAGTGGTGAGCAATGGGTAATGAGTATGGGGCATTTTATGGGATTGTTTGATGAGGATTGGCTAGGTATAAGAGCTACGAGAAAAATGATAAGTCTAAGATATGCTGAATTTAATTGTGTCGAAAACGGAAAAATATCTCAAACAGGAGTTTTTATAGATATTATAGGTTTTATGCAACAAGCTGGGGTGAATCCTCTTCCACCTCAAACAGGAAATTATTTTGTATATCCAGGACCAAGAAATCACGATGGACTACTATTCCAGGATGCGCCAGAAGAAGAAGGCAAAGCTACTTTAGCTTTAGTAAATAAAATGGTGGATGATTTGACTGCTCTAAACGAAAGTGGAGCTATGGGATGTCCGCCTGAAGTACTGGAGAAAACGTGGTCAAAAGATATGATTTGGTATGGCCCAGCAGGTATAGGAGCAAGCTACACAATCCCAAGATATCAAGAGCAGCATCAGCTTCCATTTAGAAATAATTTAAAGGATAAAAAATTTAATGGGCATGTTTGCAGATTTGCAGAAGGAAATTTTGCTTGCTTCTTTGGATGGCCAAATCTTTCGAATACACCTATTGGAGGGTTTTTAGGGCTTCCAGGAGGAGAAATAAGAGCAGATATGCAAGTTGTTGACGTATATTACAGACAAGATGACAAGCTATGTGAAAACTGGGTGTTGATTGATATTCCATATTGGCTAAAGCAGCAAGGGCTGGACATTTTAGAGCGTACAGAAAGTATTTACAACAAAAAATAATGGACTTTATTTATGGAAAAAGAAGGAGGATGTAATGGCTGATTTAAAATCTAAAAGCAGTGAGCAAAAGATATCAGAAGAAAAAATCTATAATCCAGAAGTTAACAAAAAGGAAAGCATAAGTGAAACTCCAAAGAATCATAAAATTTACTATGGAGATACAAGTAAAGTATTTCCAGTTGGTCACAGTGATTACAATGACTATGTGAAAAATAATGAAAAGAAGCAAGAGCTTCCAGGCTTTGATGAACAATACAATGACATAGTGGATTATATACTTAAAATCACACATAGAATTTGGGAAGAAAAAGGGATAGGAATAATATATGATACTTATCATAATGATGTAACTATGCATCTTTCATCAACTACATTGGTAGGGATTAAAGATGTTGTTGCAAATACACTGCAAACCCTTCATTCATTTCCAGACAGAAGGTTGATAGGAGAAAATGTGATTTGGTCAGAGCATGATACAAATGGCTTTTTATCTTCTCATAGGGTTTTATCTACAGCGACGAATTTAGGAGATAGCCCTTTTGGAAAAGCTACTGGAAAACGCGTAAATTTTAGAACTGTTATAGATTGCGCTATTGAAAACAATAGAATTTATGAAGAGTGGCTTGTTAGAGATAATCTATGGCTAGTAAAGCAGCTGGGTTTTGATGTACATGAAGTAGCAAAAAATATGGCTAAAGCGACAGCAATAAAAACTCCAGCTCTTCAAACCAGATATGGACTAGGTGAAGCTATGCAAGGTCAATTTATGCCAGAAAAATATATGGCAAAAGACGATTCTGTAGGAGAAATGATGCTTCAGATGCATAGTCATATTTACAACTATAAAATGATATCTGATGTTAAAAAATATTATATGGATAATGCACTTGTTCATTATATATGCGATAAAAGATTATTTGGTCATGAGGAAATTCAGGGTATGATGATTAGTCTTTTATCATCGTTTCCAAATGCTCATTATGGAGTTGATAGAGTAACATGCAATAAAAGAAGAGGCACAAATGAGTATGATGTTGCTGTCAGATGGAGGCTAAGAGGTCTTCATGAAGGATTTGGAACTTTCGGAGCACCTAGCATGAAGCCTGTTGAATTCTTAGGGATAAGTCATTACAAAGTAGTTGACAATAAAATCGCAGAAGAGTGGATTACATACGACGGATTAGATGTTTTGAGGCAAATCTATTTAGAAACAGAAGATTCATATATTAGGGAGGATAAATAATGGAAAATGCTGTAGTAAATAAGGGCGAAGAAATACTTTTAGGCAAAGATTTATCAATGGCAAGAAGATTGCTTGCATTTTTTTCAATAATGGTAGTTTACTTTTTTTATTGCTATAATTTTATGGTTGGGACTTTTGTTAAGCCAACTATGATTAATGAGATAGCAGCAGGGGGATTTGCATTTACAATCCAGCAGACAGAAGCTATATTTGCAGTTATGTCTTTTGGTACAATTCCAGGAACAATTCTTTTTGGAATACTAGCTTCCAAAATTGGTAAGAAAAACACTTTAGTTGTAGTAGCTGGATTAATTGCACTTACTACTTTTTTACCTATGACTAATCCATCTAGCTATAACTTATGGAGATTTTCAAGATTTTTAACTGGAGCTACATTAGGTGGAGTATTTGGCTCAGCAATGCCACTTGTTGCAGAGCTTTTCCAAGCAAAATACAGAGGTAAATTAGCAGCAATACTTACAAGTTTATTTTCATTAGCAATGATATTTGGAGGTCAAATTTATGGACTTCTAGGTGATGCAAACTGGAACCTACTTATGTATACAGCTATAGTTCCAATAGCAATAGGCGCAGTTATGGTATTTCTTTTCGTACCTAGTGACTATGAGCTTACAAAGAAATATAATGCCGATGCTGAAAAATCAGGAGAAAAAATCAATTACTTCAATATGTATAAAGGAAAATATCTTTTTATTGGTATAGGAGTAATATTGCTATCAGGGGCTAACTTCACTGCATACTCAGCATTTGCAAACAACGCAACTACTTATCTTAGAAATTCTGTTGGCTTAAGTGCAGCAGTTGCTGGTGGAATATACAGCCTTCAAGGTATAGGACAGCTTATAGGATACAATGTTTGGGGATTTATTTCAGACAAATTTGGAAGAAAGATTCCTCTTGTTGGAATGGTTCTAAGCGCAATTTTAGTATTTATGTATATGCAACTAGGCCCTAATGATATAAGTAAGTTTAGATTGGTTTCAATAGCTATAGGATTTGGAGTAGGATTCTCTGGAGCTTGGGGAGCTTATTATTCTGAGCTTTTCCCAGCAAAATATCGCTCTATATCAGCAGGGATATCATTTAATGGTGGTAGAATAATCTCAATGTTTGCAATTCCTGCTATAGCTGGCTTAGCTACAAATGCTGATGAAATAGTTAAGATTTTCCAGATAGCTATAGGAGTGTTTGTTATTGGAGCAGTTGTTTGGGCCTTCCTTCCAGAAACAATAAATAAATCTAATGAGGCTGAGGCAACAAACTAAAAAATATAGTTTAATTTAAGGCATAGTGCGGCTAGCTATTTGTAAATTTCAAGTAGCTAACCTTACTATGCAATTTGTATTTTATGGATTTTTTGAAAGGAGAGAGAAAATGTTACCTTTGATAGACATAGTTGTAATAATTGTATATTTAATCGGCATGTTAGTTATTGGTTATGTTTCAGGAAAAGATAACGAAACCCAAGAAGATTATTTACTAGCTGGACGTTCTATGCCTTGGCTTCCGATTTCTCTATCTATAACAGCTACCATGATTAGTGCTAATGCATTAATAGGTGGACCTGGATGGGCGTATACATCTGGAATGAAGCCTTTTATGGTTAATATCACAGTTCCGCTGGCTGTATTTTTTGCGGTATATGTAACTGCACCGGTTATTTATCATTTGAGAGTGACCTCTATATACGAGTATATGGAGTTTAGACTAGGTGGATTTACAAGAAATCTTACTGTTGCTCAATTTTTTATAAACTCATTAATTCAAGTTAGCTCCATGGTTTTCATTCCATCTTTAATTCTTCAAACTATAACTGGATGGTCTATTGTGGTTATAGTTCCTATTATTGTACTAATCTCAATTATATATACACTATTAGGCGGGATTAAGGCTGTAATTTGGACAGATACAGTCCAGACCTTAGTAGTAATTTCGGCTGTGATTTTATCTATATATATACCTTTGAAATATTTAAATTTAAGTTTTTTCGATACGTTAGATATTGCAAAAGCTGCTGGAAAATTTAATACGCTAGATTTCACTTTTGATTTAAACACAGAAAATACATTTTATGCGGCTATCTTCGGTGGAACTATTATGTGGAGTAGGTACTTTTGCTTTGATCAAGCTCAAATTCAAAGAATACTAACAGCAAAATCTATAAAAGGAGTTAAACGTTCACTTACAAGTAGCGCGATACTCATGAATGTAATGTATTATTTTATGCTTTTAATTGGACTTTTTTTATGGGTTTTTTATGATGGAAAGCCATTTGAAAATTCAAATCAGGTTATGATTAATTTTATAATAGATAAAGTGCCAGTAGGCATTACAGGGCTAATAATTGCAGGAACATTTGCAGCGGCTATGTCTAGCGTAGATTCACTTCTTAACTCCATGACTACTGTGTTTATAAAGGACATATATGAAAAATACTTTTATAAAGAAAAAGATGAAGTTTCACTAAAAACAACGATGACGATTTCATCGATACTAGGAATAATAATAATTTTTATAGTTATATTTGCATTTGGAAATACGGTAAAATCGGTATTAGACATAGTTGGTAAATATATATCGTATTTTACAGGACCAGCGTGTGCTGCATTTATTTTGGCGATGTTCACTAAAAAAGCAAATGATAAAGGTGTGGCTTCTGGATTTGTTCTAGGCTTTATATCTAGTTATTTTCTTATTAATCAATTAAAGACCTTTTGGCTATGGAATTCGGCTATAGGATGCTTGATAACATTTATATTAGGCTATGGGTTTAGTTTTATATTTAAAAATGATAAAACGCTAGAAGAAATTTCTAATTATACAGCAATGGGTATGAGGAAATATTTGATTAAAAATAACGACCTTCAAGAAGATGGAGCATCTATAGTTCCTTTTAAACTAGATAAATACGGGATAATAATTTTAGGATTCTTTTTACTTCAATTTGTGATACTCGCTTTATTGAGCTAGTATAAATAGAAAAAATAAAAGTTATTCCAACCAAAAAGAATAAGATTAATAAATTAAAAATTATTTCGTAATAATGAAATAAGATTAAAAAAATAAAAATTATTACGATGAAACGAAATAAAATCAAGAAATAAAAAAATATTACGACAGAACAAAATAAAATTTATTAAAATATAACACTATAGGGTATAATGGAATCAAAGGAGGGATTTTATGATTAAAAGAGAGCTTTATTTAAATAAAATTAGACCTTTTATTGATTCTGACCTAATTAAAGTCATCATAGGTATTCGTCGCTGCGGCAAATCGGTTCTTATGAAGCAAATAATATCTGAAATTAAAGAGAAGCATGTAGATGATGCACATATTATATATCTTAATTTTGAAGATCTT
This sequence comes from Acetoanaerobium noterae, assembly GCF_900168025.1. NCBI lineage: Bacteria > Bacillati > Bacillota > Clostridia > Peptostreptococcales > Filifactoraceae > Acetoanaerobium > Acetoanaerobium noterae. Next base: position 276,050 of record NZ_FUYN01000002.1, read on the forward strand.
CAGTTTTCATTTATTGAAAATGAAATGGACTTATATAGATGTATTAAAGATAAAATACAAGATGAAGGAAAGTATTATCTACTATTTGATGAAATACAAAATGTTAATAATTTCGAAAAAGCTATAAATTCGTTTCGAGCAACTTTAAATTGCAGCATATTTTTGACAGGCTCAAATGGGAAATTGCTATCTGGAGAACTTGCTACTCATCTTTCAGGTAGGTATGTAAGCTTTAGAATTATGCCTTTTTCATTTAAAGAGATGTGCAAGGTTAAGGATATAAGCAAAGATAGAGTAAGCGAAAAAGATTTTATGGAATACCTAAATTTTGGCGGAATGCCTCAGCGTTTTTTAATGGAAACGGAATCTCAGGTAAAGATTTATCTTCGTGACTTATATGATTCTATAGTGCTTAGAGATATAGTACTTAGAAGTAAAGTAAGTGATGTGGATATTTTAAATAGAATAGTAGAGTATATGGTTATGAATACTTCTCAAACCTTTTCGGCAAAATCGATATCGGCTTATTTTGAAAGTATTAGCAGAAAAGTATCCATGGATACTATTTACCAATATTTAGAGCATATTACAAATTCGCTTATATTTAATAAAGTAATGAGATATGACATAAGAGGAAAAAAAATCCTTACTAGATCTGATAAATTTTATTTATCGGACTTAGGCTTTGCTAAAATTAATAATACTGGATTTAAAACTGAAATTGGAGCATTGATTGAAAATGTAGTTTACAATGAGCTTATAAATAGAGGCTACGAAGTTTATGTAGGCAAAACTGTAAAAGGTGAAATAGATTTTATAGTTATGAATGATGGAGAAAAAAGTTACTATCAGGCTTTATATTTGCTTGCAGATGAAAAGGTAATAGATAGAGAATTTGGAGCATATGAATCAGTAAGAGACAACTTTCCTAAATATGTGCTTTCTATGGATAAACTAGATTTTTCAAGAGATGGAATAGTACATAAAAATATTCTGGATTTTCTTTTAGAGGATTAAAAAAAGCCTTGCTCATCCACAAATTTGAATGTGTGATGAGTGAGGCTTTTTAAATTTAAGCATGCACTTATTTAAAATCTATAACTACAAGCTCTGGATTGTTGAACAGTCTAAAAGGAAACAAACTGTTTCCAAGTCCTCTACTGACTATCATTGTAGTTGGCCCTGAGGTATAAGCACCTGCATCGTAAGCAGGCAGGATGCCTTGATGTGGAGCTATTACACCACCTAGCATAGGGAGTCTTAGCTGACCGCCGTGGGCATGTCCAGTTAAAACTAGGTCATAGCCAGATTCTACGTAGTCATTAAAATGTTCAGGTCTATGAGATAGCAAGATGTTGTATACTGTGTCATCTAGAATTTCTAAGCTGTTTTTAAATTCAGGTTCTCTATTTGCTCTGTCATAGGATATAGGGTCGTCCACTCCTTTTATCTGAACAGGGATATCGTTATAATAGTAGGTATCGCAAGCATTTTCTAATGTGACGATGTGAAGCTCATCTAGCTTTGGCTTTAAGGCATAGCCGTTATCACCAAAATCATGGTTTCCATTTACTCTATAGACAGTATAGTTTCTGGATAGTATGTCCATAAGAGTTAGGGCGTTTTGATGGCCTTTTCTTCTGCCGTCTACTAAATCTCCTGTAAATACTATCAAATCTGGTTTAATCTCATTTATTTTTTCAATAATTTTTTCTTGGTTCTTTCCAAAGCTTTTATTGTGCAAATCACTCAGATGAAGTATCCTAAGCCCTGATAACTCATCAGATGGTATTTCAAATGTAGTTATATCAAGGGCATTATTACCATGATAAAGTAGAAAAGGCAATAATAGCATCAATGAAAGTAAGGGGTATAGCCTTTTTTTCTTTTTCATTTAAAAACCTCTGCTTCCTCCGCCACCGCCGGAGCTTCCACCACCACCGAAGCTTCCGCCGCCAAAACCACCGCCAGAGCCGCCACCTCCAAAACCACCAGGAAAGCCTCCAAAGCCTCCCCCACCAAATGGGCTTGAGTTTCTGTAGGATTTGCGTCTTCCACCTCTTCCGCCGCCGTTACCGACTATAATTAAAAAGAGAATGAAAAGGATTATCCCAGTAGATAAAAAACTGCTGTCATCATCATCTGACATAGGCTCGGCTATTGGTCTTTCGACGATATTTGTGTATATTTTTTCGCTGTCATATCCGTATTCTAGATTGACTCTATCAGTTACATCGTAAAATATTTGAAGGATTCCTTTGTTGTAGTCACCCTCTGATAAAAATGGAGTGGCTCTATCTAGTATCTGTCCGACGGTTCCATCGGTGATAGCGCCCTCTAGTCCATAGCCTACTTCGATTCTTATTTTTCTTTCTTCTAAAGCCAGAACAATAAGGACGCCGTTATCGAGCTTGGCATCACCTATTTTCCATTTTTCAAATAGCTCTACAGCGTAGGTTTCTATATCTAGGCCTCCCATGTCAGGGACTGTAGCTACCACTACCTGAGGTTTTTCTTCCAGTGCTTCATAGTTTAAGTTCACTGAGCGTATGAAGGTTTTTGTATCCTCACTTAATAGCCCTGCATAGTCTGCATGATAAAACTCTGTAGTAGGAGAGGGCATCTGAGCATAGCTAGTACTAGTAAAAACTAAAAGTATAGCAGCTGTTAGGCTTAGAAGTCTTAATATTAGTTTTTTATACAAATCACTTTTATATATGGCTTTATAATCAATTTCATTCAAGGCTTCTCACTCCAATTTATGGATTAGTTAAATCAACTTTTGGTGCTGTTTCCGCTCCATCAGCTGCTTCAAAGTATGCACGCTCGTCAAAGCCCATCATTCCAGCTATTATTACAGTTGGAAATCTTTTGATTTTTCTGTTGTAGTCAGCAACTGTTTCGTTATACCTTCCTCTTTCTACACTGATACGATTTTCAGTGCCTGCAAGCTCATCCATAAGTCTAGTAACGTTGTCGTTAGAACGAAGCTCAGGATAATTTTCCATAACCACTAACAATCTTCCTAAGGCTCCTTCAAGCTGATTAGAAGCTTCTACTTGCTCATCTACAGTAGATGCTCCAGCCATAGCAGCTCTTGCATCAGCAATTTTTCCAAATACCTCTTGCTCCTGAGCCATAGCTCCCTTTACAGATTCTACTAGATTTGGAATCAAGTCATAACGTCTTTGAAGCACAGTCTCCACATTAGCCCATTGCTGGTCAGCATTTTCTGAGAGCGTCACAAGATTGTTGTATGAGCCAATCAGTGGCATTACTAAAAGCCCCGCTATCACAACTAGAGCAATAATTACTCCTAATATACCTTTTTTCATCAGTCATTCCTCCTAAAAGAATAGGTGATATTCACCTTTATAATGGTTACACTTACCTTATAAATATATCCATTACTTAGTAAAACTAACAGCTTACTGCTAAGCTGCCTAGAATGCGATTATAGCACTGTGAGTATTTGAAATGTTTAAAAATTATTAACAAAATATTACAAATATGAAACTATTAGCTTGTATATACTTTTATAATACAAATAACATGGTTTAGTTTTAAACTTGAGATTTAAAATATAGCTTATAAGATTATTAGTCTCAAATATATCTTAAGCAGCTATGATATAATAAATAGAAGAAACAAATGTTTTGCTTATGAGCCATAGGAGGAAGATTATGATTAAAATAATAACTTCAAGAGCTGGCTATGGAAAGACCAGCAGCTTATATAAAGAGATACTAGAAAAGGATAAAAATGCAGAGATAGCTTATCTTATGGTACCTGAGCAGTTTACGCTTCAAAGTGAGCTAGCTCTTATGGATAAAGTGGACTCAAAAGGGCTAATCTACGCACAGGTTATGAGCTTTGAGCGTTTGTCTAGATTAGTACTATCGAGGGTAGGCGGACTAAAAAGACCATATATAGATGAAATAGGAAAGCACATGGCTCTTAGACTTATATTTGATAAGCATGAGGAGAGCCTTCCTATGTATAAAACAGCCTATAAAAAAGAGGGTTTTTTAAGTGAGCTATCACATACCCTGTCAGAGCTAAAAAAGATGGCTGTACCGCCTTCTCTATTACTAGATAAATCAAATCAAATAGAAAACAATGCCCTTTTAAAGCAAAAATTGTTTGAGATAGGCTTTATTTACAATGAGTTTTTGAATTACATGCAGGACCAGTATATAGATAATGAAGACAGAATAAGTCTGCTAGCTGAAAAAATCAATCTCTATAAAGAAATCTCAAATTCAAGTTTTTATTTCGATAGCTTTACTGGCTTTACAGCTTTGGAGCTATCAGTGATAGAGCAGCTAGCTCAAATGGGCACTTCTCTTTGCTTTGCCCTGACTTATGATGAAACTTCAGCTGACAAAGATGTATTTTCTCCTACTAGCCTAACTATAAATCAGCTAAAGACTATAGCAAAAGCTACAGGCAGTGAATTTGAAATCGAAGCTTTAGTGAACGAAAGCACTAAGTCTAAGGAAATAAGATATATAGAAAAGGCTCTTTACGATTATAAAGCGCCTTCATATAAAGAGGAAATTAACGATGTGAAGCTGTTTGAGGCTCTTGATATGGGAAAAGAAGCAGAGCACTGCGCTCTTGAGGTACTTTCATTAGTTAGGGACTTTGGCTATAGATTTAAGGATATCTTAATCATCACTCCGATGCCTCACCTCTATGCAGGTCCTATCAGCAGAGTATTCACCAGGCTTGAGATACCTCATTTTGTCGATGTAAAAAGAGATATAATGAGCAGTCCTCTTATCACACTTATTTTTTCCTATCTGGATATGCATATCAAAAATCTTCGCTATGAAGATGTATTTAGTTTTCTCAAATCAGGCTTTACTCAGCTAGATGAAAGCCAGTATATGCCCCTTGAAAACTTTGTCCTAAAGTGGGGCATCAAAGGCAAAATGTGGCTAGATGAAAATAGATTCAGTGAAGAAAGATTTTTTGACCAGTATGATTCTATTGAGTATAAAGAAAAAATCAAAATAGCTAGAGATTATCTTGTGAGCTTATTTGATTTAAACAAAAAAAGCTTTAAAGGCTCGGCAACTGGACCTAGCTATTCCAAGGCTTTATTTGGATTTTTGACTGAAATAAAAGCTCAGGACCAGCTTGAGATATTCGTAAATAGATTAAGAGAAGAAAATGCTTTTGACTATGCAAATGAAAACGCCCAAATATGGAATATAATCCTAGATACTCTAGACCAGCTTGTAGAAATTATGGGTGAAAAACCTATGAGCCTAGAGGAATTTAGAAATATACTTTACGAAGGCATCAAGCAGCATGAGATAGGCATAATTCCACCTGCCTTAGATCAGGTTATAGTTGCAACTCTAGATAGAAGCAGAAGCACAGCTATTAAAGCTCTGTTTTTTATGGGACTTAACGACACCTATGTACCTCATGTGGGAAAGGACAGCCCTATACTTCTAGATGATGACAAGAAAAAGCTAAAAGACCTCGGAGTAAATCTACCATCAGAGCTAGACAATGCCATGTCAGATGAGACTCTATCCATATACAGCGCACTATCAAAGCCAAATGACAAGCTGTTCCTAAGCTACAGTCTATCAGGAGGAGAGGATAATAAAGCTCTTAGACCTTCCACTATAATAAACAGGCTTAAGACTTTATTTCCAAATTTACATGAACGCTCATCTTTATCAGATACTAGTGTTTTTAGCTATATATCAACTCCTGACTACAGCTTTGTAAAGCTAGCAGGGGAGCTGAGAGATTTAGTAGAAGAAAAGCTCCTTGATAAGGATTGGCTATCACTATATAGCTGGTATATAGATAACGATGGCTGGGAAGCTAGAAGGCAAAGACTTCTCGATAATTTGTTTTATAAAAATCAGCAGGAATACATCACTCCTACTCAAGCAAAGCAGCTTTACGAGGCTCCGTTTAAAGCGAGCGTAAGTAGGCTAGAAAGGTTTGCAAAATGTCCGTTTGACCATTTTGTGCAGTATGGTCTAAAGCCAGAGCCTAGAAAAGTTCATGAAATAGGACCACCAGAGCTAGGGACTATATTTCACAGTGCTATAGAGGATTTTGCAAAGCTTGCCAATAACAAGGCTAGCCTGCCACTTCTGCTAGATAAAAAAACCTGTGACGAGCAAATTGATAAGCTAATAGAAAACTGCTTATCTAGTCATATCAAGATACTCATGGATAACTCAAAACGAAATGCCTATATGATGAAGAAGATAAAAAAAGTAGGAAGACGTGCCGCTTGGACTATGGTAAACCAAATGAGCAAGGGTAGGTTTGAGCCTTATGATTTTGAGATGAAATTGCCACCTATAGTGCTGGATTTAGGTGAGTATGGCACTATAGAGCTCACAGGTCAAATAGACAGGGTAGATATTTTAGATGAAAATGAAAAAACCTATGTCAAAATCATAGATTATAAATCCAGAGAAAAGAAATTTAGTCTTTCAGATGCTTACAATGGGCTAGATATTCAGCTCATAGTGTATTTGGAATCGGTGCTAGAGCATCTGCCTAGCCTTAAAAAGACCAAAGCCTATCCAGCAGGAGCCTTTTATTTCCCTATAGTGGATAAGCTCATAGAGTCTGACTTAACAGATGTAGAGGAAATAGAAAAGCAAATTGCAGGCAAGCTCAAGATGCAAGGCATAGTTCTAAAGGATATAAATATAATCAAAGCCATAGATGCGGATATAGAAAACGAAGGTAGCGTAATAGATGTAAGAGTAAAGGATGAGGATATAAAAAGTGAAAATGCTCTTAGCGAGGAAGAATTTACAGCTTTATTAGACCATGTTATGGAGCTTGTAAAGGATATGTCAAAGGAGATACTAGCTGGAAATATATCTATACATCCTTACAGCGATAAACAAAAAGCTCAGTGTAGCTACTGTGAGTATTCTAGTATGTGTAAATTCGATACTTTATTTGAAGGAAATACTCACAAAACTGTAAAGGCATTAAAGGATAAGGAAGTAAAAGAATTATTAATGAAGAAGGAGGGAAACTAAATGGCATGGACAGATGCTCAGCAAAGTGCAATAGACAGTAGAGGAGAAAATCTTCTAGTGTCAGCGGCGGCAGGCTCAGGAAAAACAGCCGTACTGGTTCAAAGAATCATAGATATAGTGCTAAATGAAAAAGTAGATGTTCAAAACCTCCTCATAGTTACTTTTACAAATGCAGCGGCGGCTGAAATGAAAGATAGAATACAAAAGATGCTCATGCAGAGGATGCTAGATAATCCAAAGGAGAGCCACTACCTAACGAAACAAATTCAAAATCTGCCTAGAGCCTCTATTAGCACTATGCATTCATTTTGTATAGATATATTAAGGCGAAACTTTCATATGCTAGACTTAGATCCTTCTTTTAAAATAGCAAACAATGCCCTTGTTTCTATTATGAAAACTCAAGCTATGGAGAGCTTGTTTGATGAAGCCTATGACTCAGATGATGCTTTGTTTTTATCCTTGGTTGATAGCTATGGCGGAACAAAGGACGACAAGAAGCTAAGCGACCTCATAGATAAGGTATACAATTTCATCCAGAGCCAGCCCTATCCACTAAAATGGCTCGAAAGTGAAGCTGAAAGCTTTAATATATCGAGCTTTGATGAGCTTTCTACTAGTAAGTGGATGCAGGTAATTAAAGACGACATAAGAATCAAGCTAGATGCAGCCAATGATGCAGGCAAGAAAGCTATAGAGCTTTGTAAATTAGAAGGAGGGCCCCTTCCTTATTTAGCGGCTATTGAAGATGATTTGCTACTTATAGATGATTTGAAATCCAAGCTAGAGCAGTCCTTTGCAGACTTTATACAGGCTATAGCAGAAGTGAAGCACAGCAGATTTGCAGCAATTTCTAAAAAAATGAAGGAAGAGCTAGATGTTGCTTTAGTTGATGAAGTAAAGGCTATAAGAGATACGGATATAAAAGCTAGCGGTATCAAAGCCATCCAAAAATCAATAAAAAATATATCACAAGGATTTCAACTGGAAGATATTAAAAATCTCTATCCTCTTATGAAAGCTCTTTACAAAACTGTAGCAAGATATGACGAGCTATATTCTGAGATAAAGTTAGCAAATTCAGTCTTAGATTTCTCAGATTTGGAGCATTATGCTCTTAGATTGCTGGAAAATGAAGCTGTAAGAGAGGATTTAAGAGCTAAATACACCTATATTTTCTTTGATGAATATCAAGACAGTAATATCGTTCAGGAAACTATAATCTCAGCAATCAAAAGAGAAGATAATCTATTTTTAGTAGGAGACGTAAAGCAGTCCATATATAGATTTAGATTAGCTGACCCTACTTTGTTCATAGATAAATACCACTCCTATGCAAAAGCTGACGATAGACCAAATAAAAGAATTGATTTATCAAACAACTTTAGAAGTAGGCCTGCAATACTGGAATTTATCAACGATATATTTTCAGCTATTATGAATGAAGACTTAGGAGAAGTAGACTATGACGATTCGGCCAAGCTAATTCCGGGGATGGATTTTCCTGTTGAGAAAAACAAGGTAGAGCTTGTAGTGCTTGAAAACCATAAGCTAGAGGAAGACGATGAGCTAGCTGAGGATGCAGATATGGATAACTCAGAGCTAGAGGCTATGTATGTATCATCTAGAATCAAGGAACTTCTTGGCAAGGAGCATTATAATCCAAAAGCTAAGGAATTTCAAAAAATAACCTATAGAGATATTGTTATTCTCATGCGCTCACCAAAAAGCAGTATTGCAGCTTTTGAAAAGGTCCTTAAGGACGACAGGATACCTTGCTATGTGGATTACAGTGCTTCATACTACGATGTGCTAGAGGTAAAGCTGTTTATAGATTTGCTTAAAATCATAGACAATATAGAGCAGGACGAAGCTCTTCTAGCTGTTATGAATTCCTCTATAGGAGGTTTTAGCTTAGATGAAATAATCGAGATAAGAGTAGCTTATAAAAGAGGCGCAATATATGAGGCCTTGCTTTCTTATATGGCTGACAATGATAATGAGCTTTCAATAAAAATAAAAGCTTTCCTAGATAGAATTAAAACCTATCGCTTTAAGGAAAAGCTCCAAAGACTAGATGAATTTTTATGGTATCTGATGAATGACACAGGCTATTATAGCGATTTGGCTGCTATGCCAGGAGGGCAGATGAGGCAGGAAAATCTAAAAGCTCTGCTCGATAAAGCCTCGGAATTTCAGTCAAACACTACAAATGGACTTTTCAACTTCCTGCATTATATAGACAAGCTTCTAAAGGACAAGGGAGATACTCAGGAAGCCAAAGCTCTCAGTGAGAGCGAGGATAGAGTTCGAATCATGAGCATACACAAAAGTAAGGGACTTGAGTTTCCTGTTGTTTTTGTATGTGGACTGAGCAAGGGCTTTAATAAAGCTGATTTTAAGCAAGATATTATGCTTCACAACTCCCTAGGCATAGGGCCGAAATACGTAGACCTCGACAAAAACGTCTACAGAGAATCTCTGCCAAAGACGGCCATAAAAATTCAGTCGAATAAAGAAATGCTATCTGAGGAACTGAGAATCCTTTATGTTGCTCTTACTAGAGCAGTAGATACTTTGATAATGGTGGGAAGTGTAAAGGATATAGAAAAGCTAGCTACAAAGGCAAGTAAATCAACTAGCACTAGCTATCTACTGTCACAGAGCAACTATCTTTCATGGATGCTCATCGCCCTGTATAAACATAGGGATGCATCAGCTCTTAGAGACTACGCTGTAAGAGAAGTAATAGAAGACGATACATCTTATAAATCGAGCTTCAAGCTTTCATTAGTAGCAAAATACGACCTGCTTAAGCTGTCTCAAAGAGAGCGAGAGGATATAGACAATATGGAGGCTATTTTAAGAGACTATAAAGCTGACTCTAGTGAAAGCCTAAATCCTGAAGTGATATCTGTGATAAACTCTAGATTCAGCTATGAATATCCATATAAAGAGCAGACTATGCAGGTGTCCAAAACGAGCGCAACTATGCTTGCAAAATCAGTACTAGATGCTTCGAAAATCTCAGTAGCAATCCAAAGCATGCCGAGGTTCATGCAGAAAGTAAAAACCTTTAGTGCTTCACAAAGAGGAACTCTTATGCATTTTGCTATGCAAAATATAAACCTAAATCAAGTATCAAGTCCTAGCGAAATAGAAGACCAGCTGGATATGATGCATGTAAATGAGCTTCTTACCTCAGAAGAGAGAGCTTCTTTAGATTCTGAGATGCTTTATGAATTTTTCTGCTCCGAGCTAGGAAAAAGGATGCGTAGGTCTAAAAATGTAATAAGAGAAAATTCATTTATGCTAAAAAAAGACGAGGTTCTAGTAAGCGGAGTAATAGACTCTTACTTTGAAGAAGATGGTAAGTGGGTGCTAGTAGATTACAAAACAGACTATCTAGGTGCTGGCTCAAAGAAAGATAAAGCTGAAATGTACAGACCTCAGCTAGAGCTTTATAAAGAAGCTTTAGAATCAAGCACAGATAAGGCTGTAAAGGAAGCTTATATTTATTTATTTGATATTCAAGAGGCTGTTAAAGTAATCTAAAGAGCAATTTAAGCTCTAAAATTTTATAATTGTGTGAGATAAAAGTAAAATAGGGTAAAATATATATGGTAAACTGTGAATCAAATATGGGATAGTTTAGGATTATAGTTTATAATTAATTTAAATCCCTTATGAAGGAGAGAGAATATGGAAAAAATAGCTATCATTACGGATTCCACATCTGACCTTACTCAGGACATCATAGACAAATATGATATAAAGGTAATGCCACTTCAGATAATTTATCAAAGCAAAATATATAGAGACAAGGTAGACATCACACCAGAACAGATTTACTCTGGTATGGAAAGAGAAGTTCCTAAGACTTCGCTTCCTCTTACGGCTGATGTGGTAAAGACCTTTGAACAGCTTAAACAAGAGGGATACACTCATATTCTAGGTGCTTTTATTTCATCTGGACTGAGCGGTACCTACAATATGGTTAGAAATATGGCGAATGACTACAAAGATGATTTCGTAATTGAGCTTCTTGACTCAAAAAGCATTTCATGGGGTTCTGGCTTTGGAATAGTAGAAGCAGCTAAAGCAAGAGAAGCAGGCTCTAATTTTGAAGAAATAGTGGCTATTGCAAAGAAAGCTATAAAGAACACTAGATCTATATTCGTACTTCCTACGCTTTACTACCTTAAAAAAGGTGGAAGAATGGGAAGAGTAGAAGGTACAGTGGGAGATTTACTAAACATCAAGCCTATAGTAGGCGTAGATGAAGCAGGAGACGGCCAGTACTTTACAATCAAAAAAGTAAGAGGAAGAAAAAAATCTCTTACAGAATTATTTAATGTAATTCACAACCTTGTAAAGGACAAAGAAGCCTTTGAGGTTATAGTTCTAAGTGGTAACGCACCTGAAGAATCTACGGAAATAGCTGAAAAATTCAAAGCTATGCCAAACTGTAAATATGTGTTAGAGACTTCTGTAAGCCCTGTTATAGGTGTGCATACAGGACCTGGACTTTTGGCACTTTCAGTAAAATGTGACAGTGGAATGGATAATATAAAAGAAGACAAATAAGAGCCATGGCCATATAGCAATCAAAGATTGCTGATAGGTGCTGGAACCTTGTTATTTTAACAATAATAGATAGGAATGATGAAAATAATGGAGCCATTTGCAGTGATATTGATGAGAAAAGATAGAGAAACAGGTTTTTTCGAGTCGGAAGTAGGAAGTTACAATATTCCTAGCATGGGAGAGTATTTAGAGAGTATTTTTGTGATAGACAAAGAGGAAGAGGACATGGTTCATCTTAGAATCACTACTGCAACTCCAGTAAAAGACTGGGAATACTCAGCTATATACGATTACTATGATGAAGATAGAGTGTCAGCTCTTGATTTTGTCATAAAAGTTGAACCGATAGAAGATGATTACGATCCTCTATGGGAAGTTACATTTAAACTTCTAGACAATATAGAAGAAACAGAGGAGCAGATTCAAAAAATTCTAGAGACTCATCATATAGAGCTACAAGAGGTAATGCAAGAGATAGAAGATAAAGAGGAAGAATATAAATAAAAATAAATTATTAATTTTAGAATACCGTAACATTTGTTACGGTATTCTTTGTTTATATGATGTAAATTAAGAGCATAAGTTTTATAAAATTTATTTTCTGCTTAAAAAGTATACTATTTTAGTAGAAAATATAATTAGTTTTAAATTTTGGTTATAAATTGATAAATATTCGTAAAATTTTAATATTTTGTGTTTATATTCAAAATATTGGGTACTTATCAACTAGCACTAGGATAGTAGGTTGTGGTTTTTGTCACAGCTAAAAAATATTTTAAAAAACCATGGAGGTGTCTTTATGTATTGTAATCAATGTCAAGAAGCTGCAAAAGGATATGCATGTACATCAGTTGGAGTATGTGGAAAGAAGAACGACTTAGCTAACATGATGGACTTACTTATTTATTCAACGGAAGGTATTTCACTTTATGCTCAAGAATTAAGAGCAAAAGGTCAAAAGATTGACCCTAAAGTGGATTTATTCATAATGGAGTCACTATTTGCTACTATTACTAATGCTAACTTTGATGATGAAGTTATCATTAAAAGAGTAAAAGATGCACTTGTTATAAGAGAAGAACTTAAAAAGCAATTAGGAGCAGAAATCAATCATCCTACAGCTACATTTACAGCTGCAACTTTAGATGAAATGAACTCATTAGCTCAAAAAGTTGGATTCCTTTCAATAGAAAATGAAGATGTTAGAGCGCTTAAATCACTTATCCTATTTGGACTTAAGGGACTTGCTGCTTACTACCATCATGCACATAACCTAGGACATAACGACGAAAAACTTGATAACTTTATGGAAGAAGCACTAGTTGTAATGACTAGAGAAGATATGTCTGCAGACGAGCTTACAGCTTATGTACTTAAGACTGGTGAGTTTGGAGTAACTGCAATGGCACTTCTAGATGCTGCTAATACTTCAACTTACGGAAATCCAGAAATTACTACTGTTAACCTTGGAACTAGAAATAACCCAGGTATCCTAATCTCTGGTCACGACCTAAAAGATATGGAAGAGTTATTAAAGCAAACTGAGGGAACTGGTGTAGATGTATATACTCACGGTGAAATGCTTCCAGCTAACTACTATCCAGCATTCAAGAAATATGAGCACTTTGTTGGGAACTATGGTGGATCTTGGTGGAGCCAAAACCCAGAGTTTGAATCTTTCAACGGACCTATCCTATTTACTACTAACTGTATAGTTCCTCTAAAATCAAACAACACTTATTTAAATAGAATGTACACTACAGGAGCATCTGGATATCCAGGAGCAGTTCATATTCCAGATAGAGAAGATGGAAAAGCTAAAGATTTCTCAGCTATTATAGAGCAAGCTAAAAAATGTGCTCCTCCAGTTCAAATCGAAGAAGGACAAATCGTTGGAGGCTTTGCACATAATCAAGTTATCGCTCTTGCTGACAAGGTTGTAGATGCAGTTAAAACTGGAGCTATCAAAAAGTTCTTTGTTATGGCTGGATGCGACGGAAGATTTAAAGAAAGAAGCTACTATACTGATTTTGCTGAGGCACTTCCTCAGGATACAGTTATCCTTACTGCTGGATGCGCAAAATATCGTTACAACAAGCTTAACCTTGGCGATATCGGTGGAATTCCTAGAGTACTTGATGCTGGACAGTGTAACGACTCTTACTCACTAGCAGTTATTGCTCTAAAACTTAAAGAAGTATTTGGACTTGAAGATATCAATGAGCTTCCAATAGCGTACAATATAGCTTGGTATGAGCAAAAAGCTGTTATCGTTCTACTTGCTCTATTATATCTTGGAGTTAAGAACATCCATCTTGGACCTACACTTCCTGCTTTCTTATCACCAAATGTTGCTAATGTATTAGTAAATAACTTTGGTATAGCTGGAATCGGAACTGTAGAAGACGATATGAAGGTTTTCCTAGGATAATTCCCCTATCCTAAAACATAAATTATTCTCATTTTAACTAAAAAGGTGCTGTAAGTCTTTAATTAGACCTACGGCATCTTTTTTGCATTTTATCTTTTTCAATCGCAGACTTTAGGGTATATTAGATAAAATAGACATGAAGTGTTTTGAGGAGGAAATATGTATGGCAGATATGGATTTATCAAAATTTGAGAAAAAGATAGTACTTAGGAATATAGAAGAAAAGGATATAGATGAAATAATAGAGCTTGCCCTCGTTTGTTTTCCAAATATGAAGCCTTGGACTAAAGAACAGCTTCGAAGTCATCTTAGATATTTTCCAGAGGGGCAGTTTTGTATAGAGTATGAGGATAAAATCATAGGCTCGTGCTCTAGCCTTATCGTGAATTTTGACGAGTACGATGTCCAGCATACCTGGGATGAAATCACTGACAAGGGCTATATCAGAAACCACGATCCAAAGGGATACAACCTATACGGAATAGAAGTTATGGTCCATCCAGAATACAGAAGAATGAAAATAGGAAGGCGTCTTTACGATGCTAGAAAGGATTTGGCTGTGAGGCTGAATCTCAAGAGCATAGTAATAGGTGGCAGAATTCCAAACTATCATAAATATTCTGAGGATATGACACCTAGAGAGTATGTGGAAGAGGTAATGGCTCAAAACATCTATGACCCAGTGCTTACTTTTCAGCTTATGAATGGATTTGTACTAAAGCGTATAAATAACAACTATCTCAAGGATGACTTTAATTCCATGAAGTATGCAACTCTTATGGAATGGTCAAACATAGATTATAGACCTATGACTAAAAGAACCTATAAGACTTCGTTTCCAGTTAGAGTTTTTGTAGTTCAGTACATGATGAAGCAAATAAACTCATTTCATGATTTTGCTCATCAGTGTGAATATTATGTGGATATAAGCTCTGATTATAAATCAGACTTTATAGTATTTCCTGAGATATTTACCACTCAGCTACTTTCTTTTATAGAAGAAAAAACTCCTAGCCTTGCAATTAGAAGGCTTACTAGATATACAGAGGACTATATCAAGCTGTTTACAGAGCTAGCTGTCAAGTACAACGTAAATATCATAGGAGGCTCTCACTTTGTAGAAGAAGATGGAGATATATACAACATTGCATATCTATTCAGACGTGATGGAACTATAGACAAACAGTACAAGCTTCATATTACGCCAAATGAAGAACGCTGGTGGGGGATTCAGCCTGGTCACGAAATTAAGATTTTTGATACTGACTGTGGCAAAATATCTATACTCATCTGCTATGATATGGAGTTTCCTGAGCTTTCTAGAATAGTTGCTGAAAAAGGAGCAAATATAATATTTTCTCCATTTTGTACTGATGATAGACAAGGTTATCTAAGAGTGAGATACTGCGCACAAGCAAGAGCTGTTGAAAATCAAGTATATACAGTTATTGCAGGCACAGTTGGAAACCTAACTGAAGCAGAAAATATGGATATTCAGTATGCTCAGTCTGCTATATTTACGCCTTCTGATTTTGGATTCCCTAGAGATGGGATAGTGGCTGAATGTACTCCAAATATTGAGATGGTTATAGTTGGAGATCTAGATTTGGAAATTCTAAGAAGAAGCAGAAGCACGGGAAGTGTGATGCAGTTTAACAACAGAAGAACTGACCTTTATGAAATAACTGTAAAAGAAGGAAAAAATCCAAGAATTTCTAAGTGATAGTTATCGATTGGTGAATAAAAATAGTTTTCTAGTTCTAATTAAAATTTTTAAAAAGGTTATGTAAAGCTTACAAATAATATATGAGGATATATATAATCGTAGAATTTTTCATATGTGATGTAGCAAAATATCTTAAGGTGTGATACAATATCCTAGCTTTGCAATATATTAAAAAAGAAGTGTTTACTTGGCACCCACTTCTAAAAAATAAAAATCAAGGGAGGTAAATATTTTGCAAAAGTTAAATTCAAAGAAAATGGCAATGATAGGAGCAACAGCTGCTATCTACGCAGTACTGACAGTCGCTATGGCACCTATAAGCTATGGAGCTGTTCAGCTTAGACTTTCAGAAGTAATGACCCTACTGGCATTTGTAGATCCAGTGTTTATTCCAGGACTAGTGCTTGGAAACTTTATCGCCAACTTATTTAGTCCATTTGGACTTCCAGATGTTGTTTTTGGAACTCTAGCTACCTTTATAGCAGTGTTCATGATGTCAAAGATGAAGTCTATGTTTATTGCTTCTTTTTGGCCTACAATTGCAAACGGACTTATAATTGGTCTAGAGCTTGCTATATTTACAGGAGCACCTTTTGTATCTACAGCGCTTTATGTAGCACTTGGAGAATTTTTAGTAGTTACAGTGCTAGGGTATCCTGTGTTTAAAGTAGTTATGAAAAATAAGACTATACAGAACTTGACTCAAGTGACAGATTAAAAAGTAGATTGTTTTATAATTTTCCTATATAAAACAGTGTTTATAAGTTAATCAATCAACTTGCCGCTTTTTATTTATATGAAAGGCGGCTTTTTTAGTTTTAAAGAAAAAATTAGTAAGATTTTTTAAAAGTTTTCTAAATATTTAATTTCAATAGAAAAGTTATAGATATTAATAATTACGGTATTTAGCTATAGAATTAATTTTAACTTAGAATTTTACTTAATTAAAAATAAATATATAAAATAATAGGCTATAGTATTGTAAAAACTATTTACAAGTAGTAAAATAGTTACAGAAATATTACTGCAAATGTTTTAATATTCCAAAAATGGTTATAAATAGCGTATATATATTAATTTCAATAAAAACTCTAATCTTTTCTATTTATGTGACGATAAAAGAATATAGTTTTTATTCAATTTTAGCAAGAAGAGTAGTTATGGAATTCAATTGTGGAGGGGTGTCAAAATGAAAATGAATCTTAAAACCAAAATCGTAATCATGCTAATTATTCTTATCACTTTGCCAATGTTTGTTATGGGCTTAAGAAGTACTAGATTAGCAGAGGAAAAAATGTTAGAACAATATCTAGCTTCTATGCAAGAGATAAATAAAGCTACTACAACTTCCCTAGAAAATGTGCTAGAAGGGAATGCGAAATCGCTTCAATTACATGCGGGGAATTATAATCTTAGAAATATATTAGTGGATCCAACTACGGAGCCGTATTTAGTAGATGCGATAGCTGCATATAGAGACGTGAATCCAAATGTACTAAACTCATTTGTAGGAACTAGAGAAAAGAAGATGTATATAAGCCCATATATTGAGCTTCCAGCTGACTATGATCCTACTACAAGAGGATGGTATCAGGCTGCAGATGTAACTGATGAGGTTATTTGGACTGACCCATATGTGGACGCTGGAACGGGAGAAACTGTAATTACAGCGGCTATAAAAATTCCTGAATCAACTGATGGAACATCTCCTGGAATTACAGGAATAGATTTACAACTTAGCTATTTTTCTGAGTTAATAAGTCAAGTTAAAATAGGTGAAACAGGCGAGGCTTATATAATAGCAAAAGATGGTATGATATTTGCCCATCCTAATCCAGAAATGATAGGAAAAAATATCAAGGATATTGGTTTTACTGATGAAACTCTAAACACCTATTTTGAAACAGGAAGTGGAACCTTAGACTACACTGATGAGGCTACTAAGGATGAAAGATTTATAGTTTATCAGAAATTTACAACTGCTGACTGGATACTAGTAAATACAGTTTCGTATAAAGAAATTACTGCAGTAACAGACCAAATGACTCTAAATATTATAACTATAGGAGTGATTTCTCTAATAGTTGCAATTCTAATAGGGATATTTGCTACTGGTTTTGTAACTAAAGCGGTTAAGAATATAGAACAAAAAATGAAGCTAGTAGCAGCTGGGGATTTTACTGTTACTATGGATGTTAAGAGTAATGATGAGATAGGAAGTCTAAGTAAAAGCTTTAATATAATGATTGCTGAGGTTAAAGATCTTATGACTGCCACAGTAGGGGTAAGTCAAGAGGTTCTAAAAGCATCTGAGAACTTAGCAGCTTTTGCTGAGCAGACTAGCGCGGCATCTACAGATGTTGCAAATACTGTTGATGAAATAGCTAGAGGAGCATCAGACCAAGCAGAAGAAACTGAAACTGGTGTTCAAATAGCAAATTCGCTATCCGAAAAATTTGAAAATCTAGCTGAAAATAGTAAAGAAATGAACCTTAATGCTCAAAGCACTTTAGAGGTTAATGAAGAGGGAATTAAGACATTAGAAGAGTTAAAGCAAGCAAGTAAAGTCAGCCTAGAATCTAATGACAGAGTTGAAAAGGCTATTGTGGACTTAGATAAGAGTGCAACTTCTATCAATGCAATTCTTGAGACCATAACATCTATAGCTAGTCAGACTAATCTACTTGCACTTAATGCATCTATAGAGGCGGCTAGAGCAGGAGAAGCAGGAAGAGGGTTTGCCGTAGTTGCTGACGAGATTAGAAAGCTCGCTGAAGGCTCAGACAATGCAGCTCAAGAAATTAAAATAATCTTAGATAAGATTCAAAATGAAAGTAAGCACACTGTAAATATTATGCAAGAAGTAAAGGGCATATATGTAGAGCAAGAGATGTCAGTTGAAAAAGTAAATTCTGCTTTTGGAGAAATATCTTCTTCTATAGGAAAAGTGGCTCAAAGAATAGAAGAAATGACAACTCAAGTAGCAAGCTTAATGACAGAAAAAGAGAAAATTGTAAGTACAATGGAAAATATTTCAGCTGTATCTGAAGAAACTGCAGCAGCATCTGAGGAAGTAACGGCTTCTATGCAGCAACAGACAGACGCTGTAGAACAGGTTGCTCAAAGTGCATCTGGACTTAGTGCTCTTGCAGCTGAGGTTATGGAAAGACTATCTAGATTTAAGATTTAGAGTATGAAATTTGAGAGGCGGTTTTTGACTAATATATATTTAGTCAGAAACCGCCTTTGTTGTTATTAAAGCAAGGCTCTCTTACTTATAAAATAGATTTGATTGAATTAATCAGCTAGATTTTCATTGCTTTGTTATATTACTGTAATCATTATTTATCTTTACGTATATTTTACTAAGGGGTAGAATATAACTGAATATATAAAATAAATTTTAAAGGTGATAATTTGAAAAAAATCTTGAAATACCTAATAATTATTTTGACTATTTTAATCGTAATAGCAGCAGCTGGATTTTTTGCGTTCCAGCAATATTACCACAAGACTTCATATGAAGAATTTGAAGCAGTAGACACTACTGAGCAGTCAGAAGAGGAAAAAGAACAAAGTGAATTAGATGAGAAATACGGAAAGCTAAAGAGAGTTAATATTTTGGTAGCTGGAATAGAAGGCGAAAGAACAGATACCTTGATGGTGTTCAGCTACGACAAAGAAGCCAATATAATAGATATAATATCAGTCCCAAGAGATACCTATGTAGATTATGGCTATGAAGACGCAGGAAGAAGAAAAATAAATGCTGTATATGGATATCCGGACGGTAAAGGTGGAATCAAAGCGACTGCAAATGCGGTTTCCAAGGTTTTATCCGTACCTATTCATGAGTATATTACTGTTGATTACGATGGGGTAGAGGACGTGGTCGATGCTATAGGAGGAGTAGAGGTAGATATTCCATTTAACATGAGATATGATGACCCTTACGCAGAGCCACCGCTTCATATTAATCTTAAAAAAGGCGAGCAGTTACTAGATGGAGAAAAAGCAATTCAGTTTTTAAGATGGAGAAAAAATAACAGTGGAAGTCTAGGAGCAGAGGGCGATATAGGCAGGATTAAAAGACAGCAGGAATTTGTTATATCTGCAATAAAAAAAGGGATTCAGCCTTCGAACTTGACCAAGGCTATTACTATAGGGCTTAAAAATACAAAGACGAGTATGGATTTGAAAGAAGCTATGTATTTTGGAACAAAGCTAGCTGGACTTAAGGATGAAAATATAAATGCCTACAGCGTGGTAGGAGAAGATGAAATAATAGACGGAATCTGGTATTTTAAGCACGATGCTAAGGCTACCAAGGAGCTAATTCGAAACCTTTACCTTGGGATAAAGCCTATAACAGATGATCAGCAGGACTAATGAATCTTACAATATAAATAAGATAGAAGGATGATGCACATGAATGAAAATGTAAAAATTTTTATTATAGCAACTCTAGTAATTGCATTTGTGCTATTTTTGCCATCGCTGATAGAAAGTGCCAAGCTTCTCAGTCCTGAAGCTGGGTTTGCTGATGAAAAAGCTGCTGAGGAAATACTTGATGACAAAAGCAACAATGAAACTCAGCCTATTTTAGAAGACGATGAAAAAGAAGAAGATAAAGAGGAAGATCAGATATTGCCTGAAGAGGAAGTACCACAGGAAGTAATGCCAGCAGATGAATTTGATATGAAAATTTTGCCTGATGATGATAACTAGACTATACAGGTTCTAGTGCAAAACGGGGGACATCGGTGATGAAGGAAAAACTCAGCAGTAACATAAAAAGTTATTTGACAGCCAATTTTTTGCTTTCATTTTCTGCTGGAGTATTCAGCATGTACGTGGGTATTTTTCTAAAAGAAAGCGGATATACAGAGGATTTTGTAGGGAATATGCTTTCAGTGCATACTTTATCAACAGCACTATTTTCTCTAGTAGGAGCTTTTCTGATAGGACAAATTGGAAGCAAAAAAAGCTTCATGCTAGGCTCTTTAGCTGTGTTTTTGGGTTTTGCGCTTATGGGAAATACAGTAAATCCATATCTGCTTATATTTGCAGGTATACTAAGCGGTCTAGGTTTTTCGATGAAGAGCACTGGAGAGGCTATGTTTCTGAGTGAAAACTCTTCTGCATCTCAAAGGGTGCTTGTTTTTAGTATTAACTTTACTGTTATGAATGCGGGTTTCACAAGTGCAAATTTTTTTGGAGGGCTACTGGCGAATTACCTTTCTATAAAGATACCGTATATAGAAGCGATTTTAGCGGTTATAGCACTAGGTGGAGCATTTGCAATAGTGTCCTTCATTCCGATTTTAACAATAAAACAAAACCAGATAACAAAAAGAAGAAACCTAGGTCAGTACCTAGTCGGATATAAAAATATTTTAGAAAATCGCAGTGCTTTAGATTTTCTAATATTTAATGCAGTAATAGGAATGGGAGCTGGAATGGTAGTTCCTTTTTTCAGCATCTATCTTAAATATGCTCTAGATATTCAAGATGCAGTAGTAGGTGGGATACTGTCCTTTTCTCAATTTGGATGTGTTTTAGGTGGCATGCTCATACCGTTGATGGCAAAGAAGCTAGGAGAGCATAAGTCAGTAGTGGTATGCCAGCTGTTTTCCATACCATTTTTGATATCCATAGCATTTCCTCAAGGCATAATGTTTGTTGCGATTTCTTTCTTTATGCGCTCGTCTCTTATGAATATGGGAACTCCTATAATCCAAAATCTAGGTATGAACCTAGTGCATCCACTAGATAGAGCCAACCTTTCTAGCCTTATGTCTCTTTCGAGCAACCTTACAAGAGCTATAGGAATCGCAATAGGAGGCTACATAATGCATAGATATGATTACAACACTCCTTATTACTTTACAGTAGCTCTTTATTTAGTTGCCACTGTATTATTCATAAAATTATATCAGAGTGAGTTTTTAAAAAAATCACCTTGTCCAGACAAAGTAACCTAGTAATTGCTATTTCCTGAAAATATTAGAAAGGCAGGATAATTAAATTATGAAGCTAGCTAACCCATTGTGGTTTAAAATAGTTCTTTGCATTATGTTCATTATGTATACTGTGACGTTGATACCTTATATTACGGCTTGGAATTCTATTGCTTATCATTTAGGAATTTATGGTACAGTCTTTTTTATCTGCTATCTTATGATTTTAATATCCATAGGTATGATGCTCAGAGGCTTTAGAATGGGCTATTATATATTTCTAGGAGCCTCTGCTCTTATTCCGGTGATATATTTGCTTCAAGGCACTAATTTTTCTTTAGAACAAGCAATATTAAGGCCAGTTATTTTTTGCGGTCTTGTTGCTTTAGGTGTAAATTCAAAAAAGTAAACTCAAAATTAAGTCTGATTTTAGACTTAATTTTTTTGTAAATACATTTTTTTGTAAAAACCTTATAGTGGTATAAGTGATAAAACAATCCCCGAATGTTATGGAGGAAAGAATGTGAAAAAAATAAAGCCCGTATTACTGGCAATGGCAGTTGCGCTAGTGTTCACTGGCTGTACCAATATAGCCACGCCAGAGGAATTGATAGAGCCGCCTGAACTTAATCTGGAAAAGCAATCCATGAAGGAAGCTCTTGAAAAGTTTTTGCCTGAAGATAGCACGATTACAGCTCTTCCAAATCTAGATGGAGTAGATAAGGAGATGGCATTTTCACCTATAGATTTAAATGATGATGGTCAATTAGAGATGATAGCTTTTTATAAGGATAAAAATACTAAGCTTATGGGAATGCTAATTTTATCTAATAAAAGAGATAAATGGGAAAAAATTTCAGATATCAAGCTAAACTCTTTTGATATACTTCAGTTTAAGGTACTAGATTTAGACAATGATAAGAATAAAGAAATAGTGCTGGGAACTTACTCTGATGAGTCCATTAGCTATGGGAAAAAGCTCACAATACTGAGCTTTAAAGATAATAAGGTCACTTCTATATTAGAAATGCCTTATGCTGGTATGGCGCTAGGAGATTTAGATAAGGACGATAGCTATGAGATAGCCATTTTATATCAAAACGAAGAGATGATAGAAAATAGACTTAGAATGATGAGAGTGTCTGGAAATAAAGTCTCTAGAATAGATGAGAAAATATTTCCTCAAGGGGTAGATCCCTACTCTATAGCTATAGGAAATATCTATGATGATGAGGAAGTAATCTTTGTAGATTCTTTTTCAGGAATTTACGAAGGACGTACGGATATTTTCTTCTTTAAGGATAAAAAAATAAAAGACATCGAAGATTATAAAGGGTTTAAGCTCAGTGATAAGTCCTTTCCAGTTCAGACTAAGGATGTAGACTCTGATGGGATAATGGAGGTTGGTATACCTTTTTCTCCTCCTGACAACGACCAGCTATATGATCCTCTAAAGCCATGGGTGAAGAGCTATTATAAGATAAATAAGGATTCTACTATGAGCCTTGTCAAGCAGATATACGAAGATTACAAGATGAGCTTTTTGTTTGAAATTCCAGACAGCTTTGGAAACAACTACAGCATAACTGGCAATGAAACTTCTGATAAGATTGAAATTAATTTTATAGCTAGCAATAAAAAAGCTTATAAATTAGCTGAAATCAAAATGATAAACAAAACAAAATGGCAGGAAACTGACGAGGTGCTTCAAATAATTTCTGAAACAAATGACGATATTACTGGAGGCAAGGTAGAAGACCTTTCAAATCAGCTCACTGGAAAAGATAAAGAGCAGTATATCAAGATGAGGTCTGACATTTTAAATCTTTCGAATGTTACTAAACCAAGCGGAATTTAGGAGGATATAGAGTATGAAATTAATGGTATTAGAGGATGAATATGCAATAAGGAGCTTTGTTACTCTTAACTTAAAAAGAGAAGGCTATGAAGTGATAGAAGCAGAATCTGGAGAGCAGGCTATAGAGCTATATAATGCCAATCCAGATATTAAGGTGGCTATTCTTGACGTTATGCTTCCTGGGATAGATGGATTTGAGGTGCTTAAGTATCTTAGAGAGAAAAATCCCCAGATGGGCGTGATTATGCTTACGGCGAGAACTCATGAACAGGATAAGGTGCTAGGACTTGAGTATGGAGCAGACGATTATATTAGCAAGCCGTTTAGTCCTACAGAGCTAGTTGCTAGAATAAGGTCTCTGATCAGAAGACTTACAAGCAGTCACATAGATGAAAAGCAGGATATATTAAAAAGTGGCCCTTTTACTCTTAATCTATCTGATAGAAAATTTTACAAAGCTGAAGAAGAAATTGAGCTGACTCCTAAGGAGTTTGAAATATTAGAGCTATTTTTAAAGAATGCAAAGAAATCTCTAAGCAGAGACCAGATATTAAACGAAATCTGGGGGAAAAACTATTTTGGAGATTTAAAGGTAGTCGATGTAAATATGAGACGAATCAGAAAGAAAATAGAAGATGACCCAGCTGAGCCTAGATTTTTAAAGACAGTGTGGGGATATGGATATAGGTGGGAAGAGGATGGGATTTAAATCCAGTATCAGAAGTAGGATAATTATAAATTTTGGAGCTATAGTAATTGCTACGGTAGTGGTTTTAGAGGTGTTATTTGTTGCCTTTGTCCAAAACTACTACTATGGAGGAGTGGAGCAGATTCTAAAGGATAGAGTTAATATATCTGCAGAATTTTTAAACAGATACTTCACTTATTCATCAGTAGAAGAAAAAGCTAAATTCCTATTTGAAAATAATATATCCTCTTATGACAATAAATTTTTAGTTCAAATTTTAAATAAAGAAAAAATAGTAGTTATGGATTCAAATGGCTTGTCTGAGTTTTCAGTTTTAGAAACTGACGATATAAATGATGCCTTTAACAACAAAATAACTATATATGAAAGCTACAGTGAAATGACAGGAGAAAGAATGCTCTCTGCATCTAGACCTCTTCTAAAATATAACCAGATAGATGGAGTGATACGATATACTGTATCTATGGAAAAGGTCGATAGGGAAGTAAAAAACTATATTCTCGGTGGACTAGCGCTCGGAGCAACGGTTATAATATTTTTCATGCTTTTAGCTTTGATTATTTCAAAATCTATAGTAAACCCTATAATGAAGCTAAATGTAGTAGCAAAGAGCATGGCAGAAGGTAATTTCGACCAAAAAGCCAAGAAAATCTACGATGACGAAATAGGTCAGCTTACAGAAACCATGAACTATATGGCTGAAGAGATTCTAAAAACAGATAAAATTAAAAAGGATTTCATTTCATCTATATCACATGAGCTACGAACACCACTTACATCTATAAAAGGATGGAGTGAGACCTTGATGATGGAGGAGTCTGTATCTCAAAATGAAGCTCTAGGTATGGGACTTGGAATCATATCTGGAGAAGCAGATAGACTAAAGGATATGGTTGAAGAGCTCTTGGATTTTTCTAGACTAGAATCCAGCAGGATGAAAGTAGTAAAAAGAAAAATTAATCCAAAACACGTGCTCGAGCAGGTATATAGACAGCTTCAGCCAAGAGCTGCCCATATAACCTTAAGCTGCAATAAAATAGGTAAAGATACAATGATTATGGGAGATGAAAATAGATTAAGACAGGTCTTTATAAATCTTCTAGCAAACGCAATTAAGTTTACTCCAGCTGGCGGAAGTGTTCAGATAGAAGCGGAAGGTCAGGATGAGCAAATCATAATAAGATTTATAGACACAGGGCTAGGTATTTCAAAAGAAGATCTTCCAAATGTAACTCAAAAATTCTATAAAGGAAATCAAACCATGGCAGGAAGTGGACTGGGACTTTCTATAGTTGACGAGATACTAAAGCTTCACGATGCAAAATTCTATATAGATAGTAAGCTAGGAGAAGGAACCACTGTAACAGTTATAATACCAGCAGTTACAGAATAAGTATGAAATAAGATTGTTAGAAGAACTACGAAATTTCACTATAGAAAGAGCATGATAGCTATATAGTAAAACATGGAAATTAATTTGAGCATAAAAGCATATAATAAATCAAAATATTCAAAAAACTTTTCTTTTAAGTATTGATGAATTGACTTTGTGATGGTAAAATTAGGTAAGTAAAATTTTGTGAGTGCTCCACATAGGCGTGTAGCACATGAAGTCAATGTTTACTAGCAAAGAGGCTAAAAACAGCTTATGTTTTTATGTCTCTTTTTTTATTGTGATTTAACAAGGCGGGAGGGTTTTCATGCAGGATAAAGCGAGAATAATACAAGAATATGTTCCGGGCAAGCAGATAACTATAGCTCACGTTATAGCAAATCCCAAACCAGAGGTATATAAAAAATTAGGACTAGATGAGCATCAAAAAGGAGCTATAGGCATCCTTACCATAACTCCAGCCGAGGGAACGATAATAGCTGCTGATATAGCAAGTAAGGCAGCATCAATAGATATTGGATTCATAGATAGATTCAGTGGAGCACTGCTGATCACAGGTGATGTAGCAAGTGTGGAATCAGCACTTAGTGAGATTATAAATGGTCTTTTTAATATTTTAAACTTTGCACCTACAACGATAACCAGAACGTAATTTATATGGGAAGGGTTGTTTAAAATTGAAAAAAGTAATGATAATAGGACGAAGCGGAAGTGGAAAGACAACGCTTATTCATAATATTTTATATGGAAAAAGCAACGCCAAAAAAACTCAATCAATAGAAAGACTACATAACTTAATCGATACTCCAGGAGAATATATAGAAAATCCTAGACTATATAGAGCTATTTTGCTTACTTCCTACGATGTTGACTCTGTAGTGCTCGTCATAGATTCAGAAGAGGATTCATCTATTTTTCCACCTGAATTCGCAAGTGCTTTTAACAGAGAGGTAATTGGGGTAGTAACAAAGATAGACAAAAAGAAGGATTTTTGTAGAGCCGTGGAATTTCTTGAAAAAGCAGGAGTTAAGAAAATCTACTATACAAGCTCAAAGGATCTTACGACAATTGAAGAGTTAAAAAACTACTTACTTGAAGAAGGGGTGTAACTCATGAAAGAAAGTTCTGAAATGATATCCAAAAATATCCTCATCGCCGAAGATGAGCTTATTACCAGAATGGACATAGCAGAAATTATCAAGGAAGCACAGCACAATGTAGTGGGAGAAGCTTCAGATGGGTTTGACTGTATTGAGTTATGTAGAAAGCATAGACCAGATCTCGTAATCATGGATATTAAGATGCCTATACTAGATGGGATAAAGGCTTCCAAGATAATTATGGAGGAAAATATCGCAGGTTGCATAGTTCTATTGACTGCTTATAACGACAAGGAATACGTAGAAGAGGCAAAAAAAGTAGGGGTTATGAATTATCTTATAAAGCCTATTGATGAAAAATCTATAATCCCAGCTATTGAAGTAGCTCTTAGCAGAAATGAAGAGATGAGAGCTATGAAAAGTGAAGTAGAAAAACTGGAGAAAAAGCTAGAAGATAGAAAAATCATAGAAAAAGCGAAAGGCATAATAATGCATAGAGAAAAAATCTCTGAAGAAGAAGCTTACTGTATGCTCAGAAATATGAGCATGAAAAAACGCTGTAGTCTAAGGACACTAGCAGAAATTATTGTAAAAACTGAGACAGTTGCAGTTTAACAGGCATATAGCTTCTATATTCGATGAAAAGAGATGATGAGACTTGATAAGAAAATTATGCGAAAAATTCACGACCCTTAACGAAAGCGATATACAGCTGCTTTACAATGTAAATGAATTTCTGCCTCTTATATCTCAGGTTACAAATGGAGATGTATTTATAGATTGTATGACGAGAGAGCCTGATACAGCTATAGTTGTGGCTGAAGCGAAAAAGAAAAAATCATTATACAAGAAAAACGTAGTAGGCGAATTTGCTTTGAGAGAAAACGAGCCTGCTGTACTTAGAACTATGGATACGGGACTCACCACAAGAGAGCTAAAGGGTATAAGTCAGGAAAACATACCTATAGAGCAAAGTGTAACTGCTATTAAAAATGGCGACAAGGTAGTTGGAACCTTGATTGTGGAAAAAGATGCCACAAAGGATTTTGCGGAAAGAAGAAATATAGAAATTCTATCTGAGACAGCTCAGCAGCTTACTCAAGCTCTTATGTTTCACAATAGAGGAGAAGAGCACAAGATAGACTACATCACAAACTACGTAACTGATGGAATTATGATTTTTGATAAAGAGGGAGTAGTAATCTATGCCAATCCTATGGCTATATCCATTTATAAAAAGATAGGCTATAAGGATGACATCATAGGAATGCATTTTGACAATGTTGCCTTAGATGAAAAAACCTTTAAGGACGTCACTGAGACTACCTATATGGAAGTCCCTGAAATTCACATTGGGAAACTAAACTTAAATGTTCAGTACTCAGTATTAAAAAATAAGGATGATGACCAGCGCCTAGTGGTTCTTATTAGAGATATGACAGAGCTTAGAAATAGAGAAAAAGAGCTGATATTAAAATCAGTGGCAATAAGAGAAATTCACCATAGAGTAAAAAATAATCTTCAGACTATAGCCTCGCTTCTTAGGATGCAGTCTAGAAGAATCACCGATGACCAAGCAAAAAAAGCTTTCTCGGAGAGTATAAATAGAGTCCTAAGCATTGCTGTTACTCACGAGCTCTTAGCTCAAAATGGTGTGGATGACGTAGATATTAAGGATATTCTTACAAATCTCGTTCAAAATACAATTTATTATAATTCCAAGCCCTCTACTAATATAAAAGTAGAAATTACTGGAGATAATTTTAGCATAGATTCAGATAAAGCTACATCAATAGCTCTAGCTGTAAATGAGCTCGTTCAAAACTGTATGGAATACGCTTTCCCAAACAGAAAAGAAGGAAATATCAGAATACATATAGAAAAGGATGAGCTGTATTCGAAAATTATAGTAGCTGATGATGGCGTAGGATTTGACAAAACTGAAAGACCTGCAGGGTCTTTAGGGCTAAATATAGTAGAGGGATTAGTGGTTGAAAAGCTAGATGGAAGCTTTGGAATTTCATCTTCGCCTTTTGGAACTCAGGTTGAAATAGAAATAATCAATAAATGTAGATAATAAAGCAGGAGGGGAGTTATGAAGGAGACCTTAATCAGTGTGGGAATAGATGTAGGGACTACGACTACTCAGGTGATTTTTTCTAATATAACCATAGAAAATATGTCATCAGGAGCTAGAGTACCTGAATTCAAAATTGTAGGAAAAGAAATTTTCTACAAAGGCAAGATTCATTTCACTCCTCTTCGCTCAAATACAGAAATAGATGAAACGGCTTTAAAGGAAATAATAGAAAGAGAATATAAAATCGCTGGAATAAATCCAGATGATATAGATAGTGGAGCAGTAATAATAACTGGAGAAACTGCTAGAAAAGAAAATGCTCAAAATATAAGCAAGGTGCTTTCTGGATATGCAGGAGAGTTTGTAGTTGCAACGGCAGGGCCTGATTTAGAAGGAATAATAGCTGGAAAAGGCTCAGGAGCAGCAAAGCTATCCTATGAAAACAACGATATAGTTGCGAATTTCGATATAGGAGGAGGCACTACAAATATAGCTGTGTTTAGCCAAGGGGAGCCTATTGATACTACTTGCCTAGATTTAGGAGGAAGACTGCTTAGATTTGATAAATCTGGACTTGTAGAGTACATAAGTCCAAAGCTTGCTGATATTTGCAAAGAAATAAATGTCAGCCTAGAAAAAGGCAAAAGATATTCAGATGAAGTAATTAGAAAGATATGCAGATACATGGCTGAAATTTTACTCGAAGTTTCAGGAGTTAGGCCTAGTTCGAGACTACTTGAGCTCACCTTAAGTCCAAAGAGCACGGCTCTCAGACTGGATTACAAGATAGATAGAGTGAGCTTTACAGGTGGAGTTGCAGATTACATTTACAACAACCAATCCGAAAAAGATTTATATAAATTTGGAGATATTGGAATCCTGCTTGGCTATGAGATAAAAGCTATTTTAAATGAGTTTGCTTCAAAGGTAATAATGCCTGAGGAAACTATAATGGCTACAGTAGTTGGAGCAGGCACACAGACTATGGACATAAGCGGCAGTACAATAAGCTATTCACAATCAGCAGCATTGCCGCTAAAAAATATACCTATCATAGAAATCACTGAAAAGGAGGAGAGAGTAAACGAGGAAGAACTGGAAAAGACTATCATGGCAAAACTGCAATGGTACTGTCTTGAGACACAAAAACAAAAAGTGGCACTTTTTCTCAAAGGCGAGAGGAATGTGAGTTTCGAAAAGGTGACTTCACTTTCAAAAGTAATTGCCAAGGTTTGGGAGGAATTTTATCCTCATGGCGAAGAAGTGATAGTGGTCATCGAAAATGACATGGCAAAGGTGCTTGGTCAATCCATATCTAGAAAGCTTAGTAACAAACAGCGTGAGGTAGTATGTATAGATGGAATCAAAGTTTCCAGCGGAGATTACATAGATATAGGTAAGCCCATTGGAAATGGTTCTGTACTACCCGTTGTTATAAAAACCTTAGTTTTTAACTATTAATGAGAGGTGAAAAGCATGAGATTAAAAACCAAGCTGTTTGGAAGCGTATATCAGTTTGCCTCTATCAAAGAGCTTCTGGCTAAAGCTAATGAAGAAAAGTCAGGCGACGTTCTGGCAGGAGTAGCTGCAGCAGACCATCTTGAGAGAGTAGCAGCAAAAGAAGTACTTTCCAATCTTCTGGTGTCTGACATCAGAAATAATCCTGTGGTTCCTTATGAAGAGGACGAGGTTACGAGAATTATCCAAGATGATGTAAATGAAAGCATTTACAAGGAAATCCAAAACTGGACGATTAGCGAGCTTAGAGAGTGGATCCTCGATAACAACACTACAGGAGAGCAGATAAAGCGAATCAGCAAGGGCTTAACAAGCGAAGTTGTAGCAGCTGTAGCAAAGCTTATGTCAAATATGGACCTCGTTTTAGGAGCTAAAAAAATAAGAGTAAGTGCACACTGTAACACCACTATAGGACTTCCAGGCACATTATCAATTAGGCTTCAGCCTAACCACACTACGGACAACCTAGATGGGATAGCAATCTCTACTTATGAGGGCTTGAGCTATGGAGCTGGGGATGCGGTTATAGGTCTAAATCCAGTTGACGACACTGTGGATAATGTATCGAGAATACTCAATCTCTTTAATGATATAAAAAATAAATGGGAAATTCCAACTCAAATATGTGTTTTGGCCCATGTTACTACTGTTATGGAAAGTGTAAAAAAAGGTGCGCCTACTGACCTTATCTTCCAAAGTATAGCAGGATCTCAAAAGGGAAATGAAGCTTTTGGAATCACAGCAGATATGCTTCAAGAAGCAAGAGAATTGGCGCTTAAATATGGAACTGCATCAGGTGAAAATGTGATGTATTTTGAAACAGGTCAAGGCTCTGAGCTTTCATCTGAAGCTCATCATGGAGCAGACCAGGTTACTATGGAAGCTAGATGCTACGGACTTGCTAAAAGATTTAAGCCATTTTTAGTAAATACAGTTGTTGGATTTATAGGCCCTGAATACCTTTATGACAGTAAGCAGGTTACTAGAGCTGGACTTGAGGACCATTTCATGGGCAAGCTTACAGGAATATCAATGGGAGTAGACGCTTGCTATACAAATCACATGAAAGCAGATCAAAACGATATTGAAAATCTTTCTGTGCTTTTGACAGCTGCAGGCTGTAACTATTTCATGGGAATACCTGCTGGCGATGATATCATGCTGAATTATCAGTGTACAGGTTACCATGAAGCTCCTAGTCTTAGAGAACTTTTCGATCTTTCTCCTACAAAGGAATTCGCAGCATGGATGGAAAAGATGGGAATCACTGAAAATGGAAAACTCAGCAGTAGAGCTGGGGATGCTTCGATATTCTTGAAAAAATAGGAGGTGGAACTATGATTTCAGAAAAAGATTTAAAATGCTTGATTGAAAAGGTTATGACTGAATATGCAAAGGAAAATTCTAACCTGAATGATATGTCTTCTGCTTCTCCAAAGATAGAAGATAATATAGACGATGCAGATATTAAGGATATAACAGCAAAGCCTATACAAGAGATATTTTATGTACCAAACCCAGAAAACAAAGAAGAATATATGAAATTAAAAGCAAAGACTCCTGCTAGAGTTGGAGTTTGGAGAGCGGGATGTAGATACACAACAGAGACCATGCTCAGATTTAGAGCTGACCATGCTGTGGCTATGGATGCAGTGTTTAATGATGTTCCAGATGATTTTCCAGCAGAGCTTGGATTGTTTTCTGTAAAAACCAAATGCAAGGATAAGGATGAATATCTTACAAGACCTGATTTAGGCAGAGTATTTGATGAAGAAAATATAAATATCATCAAAGAAAAATGCAAGAAAAATCCTAAGGTTCAGGTTTATGTATCAGATGGACTGAGCTCTACAGCTATAGAAGCCAATGTGAAGAACACTCTTCCAGCTATTATGGCAGGGCTTAAAGATTACGGAATAGATGTAGGAACTCCATTCTTTGTAAAATACGGCAGAGTAGGAGCTATGGATGCTATCTCTGAGGCAGTAGGAGCAGAATTAACCTGCGTGCTTATAGGAGAAAGACCTGGTCTTGCAACAGGAGAAAGTATGAGCTGCTATATGACCTATAAAGCATACCCAGGTATACCAGAGGCAAAGAGAACAGTAGTTTCAAATATTCATAAAAGTGGAACACCATCTTCTGAGGCTGGAGCGCATATAGCTGATATTTTGAAAAAAATATTAGAAAACAAAGCCAGTGGTGTAGATTTAAAATTGTAAAAGGAGGCTAAGACCATGAAAAATGATGCTCTAAAGACGACTATACTGAGCATGAAAGTTATATCAAATGTAGATGAATCAATGGTAAGAGAATTCACTCTTCCTCAGGGGCATAAAAGTATAGGTATGTTTACAGCTGACTGCGACGATGTGTCTTATACTGCTTTGGATGAAGCTACTAAAAAAGCTGATGTAAAGGTAGTGTATGCAAAATCATTCTATGGAGGGGCTGCAAATGCCAACACTAAGCTAGCTGGTGAAGTAATAGGAATAATTTCAGGTCCTAACCCAGCTGAAGTAAAAAGCGGACTTAATGCCATAGTGGATTTTATAGAAAGTGGAGTATCCTTCACAAGTGCAAATGACGATGATTCCATAGCTTATTATGCTTATTGCATATCAAGAACAGGAAGCTATCTTTCTGAAGTGGCAGGGATACAAGAAGGCGAAGCAATAGCTTACCTTATTGCACCACCACTTGAGGCTATGTACGCTCTTGATGCAGCGCTAAAGGCTGCAGATGTAAGAATGGCTGCCTTTTATGGACCGCCATCTGAAACTAACTTTGGAGGAGGACTGTTAACTGGAAGCCAATCTGCTTGTAAAGCTGCTTGTGATGCTTTTGCAGAGGCTGTGAAGTTTGTAGCTGAGAATCCTACAAAGTTCTAATAAGAACTTAAGGCGGTGAAGGCCCATGAAAAATAAAGCCTTAGGACTGATAGAAACCTATGGATATATAGGAGCCATAGAAGCTGCGGATACAGCAGTAAAAGCAGCCTATGTAGAGCTGAGCGCAGTTGAAAAGGTCAAAGGAGGCCTAGTGACTGTTCAGCTTCTAGGAGATGTAGGTGCGGTAAAGGCTGCAGTTGATGCAGGAGTCCAAAAGTGCAAGGCTCTGGGAGTCTATGTATCTTCTCATGTAATAGCTCGACCAGACAGTGAGCTTTACAAAATAGTTCCTAAGCTGAACTCTGAGGAAACTGACAAGCCAAAAGAGATAATAGCTTTTGAGGATGAAAATGCCAAAGAAGATGAAAAAATCGAAAAAGCCGATAAGATTGAAAAAGATGAGAAGGCTGACAAGCTTGAAACTTCAGAACCAGAATTTAAGCTTCCTAAGCATTTTTACACAATGAAGGTGGTACTGCTTAGAAACTATGTTAGAAAGCTGGATAATTTTCCAATACCTAATAAAAAAATCAAATTTGCTAATAAGCAACAGCTGATTGACGGATTGATAGAATATTATAAAACCAAACCTATGACAAAAGAATAGTAATTGCTAAAGAGAGGAGGACAATCATTTGGAATATGAAATGGACAAGGATTTACGTTCTTTGCAGATTGTAAGAGACCTCGTAAAAAAAGCAAAAATCGCTCAAAAGATGTTTCGTGAATATGATCAGATTCATGTGGATTTCATAGTGGATGAGCTTGCAAAAGCAGCTGAAAAAAATTCAGTGAAATTAGCAGAAATGGCAGTATCTGAAACTGGCTATGGAAACGTAAAGGATAAAACTACAAAAAATGTTTTCGCCAGCAGAATACTACATGAATACATCAAAAATATGAAGACCATAGGCGTGATTCATGAAGATGAGCAGCATGGTATTGTGGAAATAGGTGTGCCTTTTGGAGTAATTGCAGGACTCGTGCCATCCACTAATCCAACCTCTACAGCTATATACAAGGCTTTGATATCGCTAAAAGCAGGAAATGCCATTATTTTTAGCCCACATCCAGCAGCGCTTTGCTGCATTATGGAGGTGGTAGATATTTTAAGAGAGACTCTTAAGAAAAATGGATTTCCTGAGGATTTGATATCCTGTATATCTGTTCCGACTATGGAGGCGACAGATGCACTTATGAAGCATCAGGATGTATCTCTTATACTCGCTACAGGAGGCTCAGCAATGGTAAGAGCAGCGTACAGCTCAGGAACTCCAGCACTTGGAGTAGGTCCTGGAAACGTACCTGCCTTTATTGAAAAAACTGCTGATATCAAAATGGCTGTTAGCAGAATAATAGCTGGAAAAATCTTTGACAACGGCGTGATATGTGCTTCAGAGCAAGCCGTAGTAGTTGAAAGAGAAATTTACAAGGAAGTTAAGAAAGAATTTATAAATCAAGGCTGTTACTTTGTAAATGAAG
This sequence comes from Acetoanaerobium noterae, assembly GCF_900168025.1. Classification (NCBI taxonomy): domain Bacteria; kingdom Bacillati; phylum Bacillota; class Clostridia; order Peptostreptococcales; family Filifactoraceae; genus Acetoanaerobium; species Acetoanaerobium noterae. The sequence goes on from NZ_FUYN01000002.1 coordinate 310,825, forward strand.
AAGAAAAGCTCAAAATGGAAAAAATAATAGATACGCCATATGGAAGTCTGAATGCAAAGATAGTAGGTAAAACTGCAAGCCAGCTCGCAGATATGGCAAAAATAGAAGTGCCAGAGGATACAAAAATAATAATTGCTGAAGAAACTGGAGTAGGAAAGGGTTATCCATTTTCTAGAGAAAAGCTATCGCCTATCCTTGCTTTTTATGTAGAGGATGATTGGAAAAAAGGCTGTGATAAGTGCATAGAGCTACTTGATTATGGAGGAATGGGACATACTCTTGGAATCCATTCAAACGACAAGGATATAATCATGGAGTTTGCACTTAGAAAGCCAGCATCTAGAATAATTGTAAACTCTCCTACTACTCACGGAGCAATAGGAGCAACCACTAACCTTGCGCCAGCTCTTACCCTAGGATGCGGTGCTGTAGGAGGAAGTGCTACCTCAGACAATGTGAGCCCTATGAACTTAATAAATATAAGGCGCCTAGCATATGGCAAAAGTGAAGCAGAGGATCTAAAGCCAAGAGAGCTTGTTAATAGCTCATGCCAGACACCAAATATAAGCCAAATAAATGATACTGAAAAGCTTGTTAAGACAGTTGTGGATTTGTTGATGAAACAGCTTAGTCACTAATTTTATATTTAAATTGATGAGGAGGAAATTAAAATGGCAAACGCTAACGCATTAGGAATGATAGAAACTAAAGGTCTTATTGGAGCAATAGAGGCAGCAGATGCAATGGTAAAAGCAGCTAACGTTACCTTGGTAGGAAAAGAGCTTGTTGGTGGAGGACTAGTTACAGTTATGGTAAGAGGAGATGTAGGAGCTGTAAAGGCAGCTACAGATGCAGGAGCAGCAGCGGCTGATAGAGTAGGAGAGCTACTATCAGTACACGTAATACCAAGACCACATATGGAAGTAGAGTCTATCCTTCCTCAGACTAAACCTCAAGCTGAATAGCTTTTAATAAGGTAAGCCTAAAGGGAGGTGTGGATTTATGGCAGTAATTACAGAATCTGCCTTAAGGACTCAGTTAAAAAGTAAAACTGCTACGGTCTATGCCGTAAATAAAGGTGATAAACTCACTCCCTCAGCTTCAGAATATCTCAAAACCAAAGGAATAGAATTAATCTACTCCGATGATGAAAGAGCAGTGAATGATAAAGTAGCCTCTAAAGGGGATGAACCTCCTGTAAAAAGTGCAGATGAAAATAAAATATCCAAAAAATATGTCTGTTATTATACAGGGGCTTGGTTTTCTGAAAAACCAGAATTTATGACTCAAATTGAAGGAAATAAACTGGTATACAAAGATCACCAAAGAATCGCTTTTAGAGGTAAGCTGGATTCAACTGAAGCTCAGGCGCTCTATACACTTAGCCTTATAGATGATTCAAAAAAGCAGATTAAGGCAGGTCTAAAGGAAATATATCTGCATCTTAGAAAAATGATGCGTGCAGAGGTTTTAGGAGAGCATTTAGAAGAATTCTCTATGCTCTCAATGGATCAGGCTCAGCTAAGGGAGCTATCTCATAATCCTAAGAAATATTTTGGAAATGGCCATTTTATTTTAACAGGAGAAGAGGATAAGGATGTACTGCTTTTAAATATTCTAAGAACTAGGCTAAGAGAGCTTGAGATAGAGGGACTAAGAGCGTTTAGAAAAGAAAATACTGTAGATAGAAAAGATATAATGATGAATCTCAATAGACTTAGCAGTGCTGTGTATGTATTAATGCTAAAAGCAACCTATGAGAAATGAAAGCAAGGTGATAAGCGATGAATGAAGAAATGATGAAGGAGCTCATATTAAAAATTATGAAAGAGCTCGATTTTAATAAAGATTCTTCTATTCTTGAAGCATCACCTGATGAAAAGGTCCAAACTGGAGCTTTTGATGATTCGTTTCAAGTAGAAGTCTCAGCAAGGCATATCCACCTTAGTAAAGAGCATCTTGAGGCACTTTTCAAGGATCAGGAAATAGGAATAAAAAAGGAGCTTTCTCAGCCAGGACAGTATCAGGCGGATATTAGAGTAACTCTAATAGGACCAAAGGGAGTGCTTCAAAATATAGCAGTTCTTGGTCCATCTAGAAATAATACTCAAATAGAGCTATCTCTTACAGATGCTAGAGTTCTTGGGATTAATCCTCCTGTTCGTGATTCTGGAGATACAAAGGGAAGTGCAGGAGTTATAATCAGTGCTAACGGCAGAGCTATTGAGCTTACTGAAGGAGTTATAATTGCTAAGAGGCATATTCATATGACTCCTAAAGATGCAGTCTTAAGAGGAGTGAAGGACAAGGATTTAGTAAAGGTAAGAGTTGAAGGAGATAGACCTCTGATATTTGATGATGTACTGGTGAGAGTCAGTGATAAATACAGCCTTGCTATGCATATAGATTTTGATGAGGCAAATGCTGTTGGCCATAGACCAGATAGCAGAGGAAGAATAGTGTTTGATTCTGAAAGAATCAAGCTGGAAAATAAGCCTCTAGTTAAAGAGGAAACTAGCAGTGAGCTTAAAGAGTGCTTTATAGAAAAAAAGCTTATATCTGAGGAAATGATTAAGGAGCTAGTAAAATCAGAGCCTAAGATAGTCAATATTCCTAAAGCTAGCATATTGACTCCTCTAGCTGCAGATTTTATTAAAGAAAAAAGGATAGAGCTAAAAAGAGTGTAATCAAGTCTCCTAAGGCACTGCAAAGGAGTGATGAAATGAAAAAAATACTCATTACTAAGAAAAATATAAATGAGTACCTAGATGCAAAGACCTGTAGCCTAGTGATGGGGCCAGATATGATACTGACTCCTGGAGCAAAGGATGAGGTCAGAGAAAGAAATTACGCTATAGTCTATAAAGAGATTTCTGAATCTTCAGACGAAATATCTTTAGAGGACAGAATAAAATGTATACTAAAAAATGACTATAACGTGGAAGATGAAGCATTACTAAAGCTACTGGTTAAAAAAATTGGAGCAAAATAAACTCAACACCAGATATAAAAACGGATGAGTAAGGGAGGTTTTGCAATGCCAAGCATTAATGAAATCATCCTGTATATCATGATTGTTTTCATGGTAGTAGGAGCAGTAGATAAGATTTTTGGAAATAAATTTGGTTATGGGGAAAAATTTGACGAAGGCTTTATGGCTATGGGCTCACTTGCTATTGCAATGGTAGGGGTAGTTTCTCTTGCTCCTGTGCTTGCAAATGTACTAAGACCTATAGTAGAGCCAGTGTATGTATTTTTGGGGGCTGACCCAGCGATGTTTGCAACTACGCTTCTTGCAAACGATATGGGAGGCTATCCTCTAGCTATGCAGCTTGCAAAGACAGAAGAAGCAGGTCTGTTTGCAGGACTGATCTTAGGAGCTATGATGGGGCCTACAATAGTATTTACAATACCTGTAGCTCTAGGAATAATTAAAAAAGAAGATCATAAATATCTAGCAAAGGGTGTTCTTGCAGGTATGATTACTATACCTATAGGATGTTTTGTTGGAGGACTAGTTGCAGGCTTTGATTTGACTATGATACTAAAAAATCTTGTACCAATCATCATAGTTTCAGCACTGCTTGCTGTTGGACTGTGGTTTATACCAGAAAAAATGATAAAGGGCTTTACTGTATTTGGACAGGGCGTAGTAGTAGTTATAACTATAGGTACTGCAGCGATTATAGTTGAGACCTTGACAGGAGGAAAGCTAGTGCTTATCCCTGGAATGGCGCCTATTCAAGATGGTATTTTAATTGTAGGTTCAATTGCGATTACACTTGCTGGAGCTTTTCCTCTGGTGCATTTTATCACCAAGGTTTTCAATAAGCCTCTAATGCAGGTTGGAAAGCTTCTTGGCATGGGAGAAGTAGCCGCAGCAGGTATGGTTGCTACTCTTGCAAACAATATACCTATGTTTGGACTTATGAAGGATATGGATGAAAGAGGGAAGGTTCTTAACGTTGCATTTGCAGTAAGTGCTGCCTTTGTATTTGGAGATCACTTGGGCTTTACTGCTGGAGTTAACAAGGATATGATTTTCCCTATGGTAGCAGGAAAACTAGTAGCAGGTATAACAGCTGTAATTCTAGCTAGCTTTATTACTCCTAAAAGCAAAATAGAAGAGCCTACAGCAGAGCAGCCAAATGTGATTTCAGAGTAAACTCTGTCAGGAGGGTATTATGAATCTAGATGAAAAGGTACTAGAGTCTTTAGTTAGAAAGGTAGTAGGAGAGCTTATGGCAGCCAAAATGCCAGAGTTTGAAAAGGATATTGATCCTAAGACAGGGATAATGTCTATTAAAGCAGAAAAAGTAGTATGTGAGAAATTTGATACAGGCCATATTAATGACAAGGTTTATTTAAAGGATGTACTAAGCCTTGATGAAAGCCCAAGACTAGGCTGTGGCATGATGGAAATGGATCACTCTGCTTTTGAATGGACGCTTAAATACGATGAAATAGATTATGTGATAGATGGGGTTCTTGAAATCAGGTTAAAGGATAAAACCATAAGAGGGGAAAAGGGAGATATTATATTTATTCCAAAGGATTCAGAGATAGTATTTGCTACTCCTTCCACTGTTAGATTTATGTATGTAACCTATCCGGCAAATTGGAGTGAGCAGTAAAGCTTAAAAATTTATAGAGTAAAAGGTTTGGCGTTTAGCTGATTAAAAGGATAATTCCTGCCTTTTTCTCATAAATCCTATCAGGAAGGAGGAGGGCTTATGAGCTCTTGCCTCAAAATATTTTCCTATTGCGATGAGCTAGTAGATGAATTTGAAAAAGTTATAAGCTGTCCTAAAAAAGAAAAATCCTCTGTATACTACACAGGAGTGGATTTGGGTACGGCATATGTAGTGCTTGCAGTGCTCGATGAAAATAAAAAACCAGTTGCTGGAGCCTATAGAAGAGCTTCCGTAGTAAAAGATGGTATGGTAGTAGACTACATGGGAGCAATAAAAATAGTAAGAGAATTAAAAAAAGAAATAGAAGAAAAGCTAGATACTGATCTTGTTTATGCAGCAGCGGCGCTTCCACCAGGGACCACGAGTCTTGACTCTGGAGCGATAAAGCATGTAGTTCAGGGAGCGGGATTCGAACTCACTGCACTTTTAGATGAGCCTACAGCTGCAAATGCAGTGCTTAAAATAAGCGATGGAGCAATAGTTGATGTGGGCGGCGGAACTACAGGGATTTCTATACTTAAGGATTCAAAGGTTATATATGTGGCTGATGAGCCTACAGGAGGCACGCATTTTTCCCTAGTAATAGCAGGGGCATATAAAATGCCTTTTGAAGAAGCTGACACCTACAAAAGAGATGAGAAAAATCACAAAGAGCTCACTCCTGTAATTAAGCCAGTGGTTGACAAGGTCTCATCCATAATAAATACCCATATTAAAAACCACGATGTAAGTGAAGTATATCTTGTTGGAGGAACATGCTGCTTTAATAATATAGAAGAAATGATTGAGAATTATATTAAGATACCTACAATAAAACCTAAAAATCCTTTATTCGTAACACCACTTGGAATTGCACTTAATTGTACTCAGGAAATAATGGAATAAAAGGAGCTGGTAAGATGATAGCCGGAAAAGTAATTGATAATATTTGGGCTACGAGAAAATCGGATTCTCTAAAAGGCCTTAAATTCATGCTCATAGAAGCTATAGGGGGCAAGGAATCTGGCAAGTATATCATAGCTGCAGATACTATAGGAGCGGGTATAGGAGAGAGAGTGTTGATTTGTGGTGGAAGCTCAGCAAGAAAGATGCTAGGCAAAGACGATGTGCCAGTAGATGCTGTCATAGTTGGGATTATAGATGAGGATTGCATTTTTTAGTAAGGTAAAAAAGCAGAGGTGAAAAAAGTGGACTTACAGCAAATAGTAAAAGATGCAGGGATAGTAGGAGCAGGAGGAGCTGGCTTTCCAACTCATGCAAAGCTCACAGAAAAAGCTGAGTACATCCTTCTAAACGCAGCTGAATGCGAGCCACTGCTAAGAGTGGATCAGCAGCTTATGGAGATTTATCCAAAGGAAATCATATTGGGCTTTGAAGCGGCAGGAAAACAAGTAGGAGCGTCACAAGCAATCATAGGAATAAAAAATAAGCATAAAAAAGTAATAAAAATTTTAAATGAAGCAATAGAAGCTTTGAACTTAACTGATTATGTCAAGGTAACTCCTCTTGAGGATGTATATCCAGCTGGAGATGAGCATGTCCTAGTATATGAGCTTACAAAAAAAATAGTGCCAGAGCTAGGAATACCACTTAGAGTAGGGTGCGTAGTTATAAATTCAGAAACTGCATTAAATATTTACAATGCCATAAATCAGGTTCCAGTAACAGATACCTATTTGACTATAGCTGGAGATATAGAAAATCCTGTGACGCTCAAGGTTCCAGTAGGCACGCCAATTAGAGCCTTATTTGAAAAAGCAGGCATAAAGGATATAGATAGCTACGCAGTAATAGATGGTGGTCCTATGATGGGACCTGTGATGGAAAATATAGATGGCTTTGTAAATAAAAAAAGCAAGGGCTATATTCTTTTGAAAAAAGACCATTTTCTAATAAAAAGAAAAACAGTGAGCTTAGAAAGGGCTAGTGTTGTTAGCAGAACTGCTTGTGAGCAGTGCAGAATGTGTACTGATTTATGCCCTAGATATCTTCTAGGACATAATATGCAGCCTCACAAGATGATGAGAACTCTGGGTTATCAGCTTAAGGATATAAGTGAGCAGGATATTTCTCAGCTATGCTGTGAGTGCAATGTATGCGAACTATTTGCTTGCCCAGTAAACATCCACCCAAGAGCTGTAAACGTAATATATAAAAAGAAGCTTCAGGAGCAGGGAATAAGATATGAGCCTATTAAAACTGAATTTACTCCGAGGGTGGCAAGGGATTTTAGATTGATACCTACAAAACGCCTCATTTTCAAACTAGGGCTTCATGATTATGACAGACCAGCACCTCTTGATTTTGATGAATACAAATCGTCGTACGTTGAAATACCTATGAGCCAGCATATAGGAAGGCCATCACAGCCTATAGTAAGCGCTGGAGAGCAAGTGAAAAAAGGACAGCTGATAGCTGTGATTCCAGAAAATTCACTAGGGGCAGCTATTCATGCTAGTATAGACGGGGTGGTAGTAAAGGTAGATGAAAAATCTATAGCGATAAAGGTGGGAGATTATGAGTAACTCAATTGGAATGATAGAGCTTACCAGCATTGCGAAAGGCATATATGCAACTGATATGATGATTAAGGCAGCAAATATTGAAGTCGTAAGTGCAACTCCAGTATGCCCAGGAAAGTATATAGCGATAATTCAAGGAGATGTAGCGGCGGTTGAAAGCTCAATAAATGCTGGTGTAAGAGCATCTGAGGAATACTTAGTAGATAGCTTTATATTAGCAAATGTTCATCCGGCTGTATTTCCAGCCATAACAGCAACTACACTTCCAGATGGAAGCGGAGCCCTAGGGGTTATGGAATCCTTTTCTATGGCTTCTATGATTATGGCGGCAGACGCTGCGCTTAAAACAGCTGAAATACAAGCGCTTGAGCTTAGACTTGGCAGTGGGCTTGGAGGAAAGGCGTATTTTACATTCACAGGTGACGTTGCGGCTGTAAATGAAGCAGTAGAAGCAGGAAAAGTAATGGCTATGGAAAAAGGCTTGCTGGTTGATGTAGCAATAATGCCATCCCCTGCAAAAAAACTTTGGCAGGCTCTTTTTTAAAATTATTAAGAATCCTATCCGTTTGTTTTAACGTACAGAGTTTAATATAAGTAAAAATTAATGTGGGATTGATATTAAGAGAAATCTAAGCATAGAAAAAGAGCTTTGGAGGTTTAAGACCAAAACTCTTTTTTTATTGTGAATAAAGCAAGGTAATCTCGTTATATTGAAATCTGTATTGCAATAACGGATGAGAATTATATTGCTTTTACTTGATGGTAGGTTTTTTTGCCTTTTTTAATCATCAGTACCCCGTCGTTTAACATATCAGCAGTTACGTTAAAATCTATAGATTCAACCTTGATATCATTAACAGAGATACCTCCTTGAGAGATAAGTCTTCTTGCTTCGCTTGAAGATGGAACTAGGCCAGTTTCTTTAAGAACTTCTAATATAGCTATTCCACTTTCTAGTCTAGATAGTTCGACTTCTGTAGTAGGAGCATTTGCAGAAGCGTTGTTGTTAGTAAATAATGCTCTTGCAGCTTCCATAGCAGCATCAGCATCTTCTTTGCTGTGAACTAGCTTAGTAACCTCGTAAGCAAGAACTTCCTTTGCATGGTTTATTTCTGAGCCCTCAAGCGCTCCTAGTCTTCTTACCTCATCCATAGGAAGGAAGGTAAGCAGTGCTAGGCATTTCTCAACTGAAGCATCTTCTATATTTCTCCAGTATTGGAAGAACTCATATGGAGTAGTTTTTTCTCTGTCTAGCCATACTGCACCAGCCATAGTCTTGCCCATTTTTTTGCCGTCTGATGTAGTTAGAAGATTAAAGGTCATTCCGTATGCCTGTTTACCCTCTTTTCTTCTTATAAGGTCAGTTCCAGCTATGATATTAGACCACTGATCGTCTCCACCTAGCTGCATAACGCATCCATGCCTTCTATTTAGTTCTAAAAAGTCATATGCTTGCATAATCATGTAGTTGAACTCTAAGAAGGATAGACCTTTTTCCATTCTAGATTTAAAGCATTCTGCAGTAAGCATTCTATTAACTGAAAAATGCATACCTATTTCTCTTAAAAAAGGGATATATTCCAAATTCATCAGCCAGTCAGCGTTGTTTGCCATGATTGCGTTATCTGCTGTGAAATCTATAAATCTGCCTAGCTGAGCTTTAAAGCGCTCTCCATTTTCTTTTATAGTTTCAGGGGTGATCATTTGACGCATATCTGTTCTGCCAGACGGGTCCCCTATCATTGTAGTGCCGCCGCCTATTAGAACGATAGGCGTATGACCAGCAAGTTGCAGATGACGCATCGCTACAGCCTGTAGAAAATGTCCTACATGAAGGCTATCAGCTGTAGGGTCGTAGCCTGTATAAAAAACAACCTTCTCCTTCCCTAATAACTCTCTGATTTCATCTTCATGTGTTGCTTGAGCGATAAATCCGCGCTCCTTTAGAACATCAAATACATTCTCCATTTTCTCACCTCTTTGTTTTAATTTTTATGCCAAAAGCAAGCTTCCTTGATTTAGCATTAAACCTATTATAATACTATAATACATGGTATTTCAATAAAAATACTCACAAAAAATTTATGTTTGCCGATATAAGATATGTGAATTTGTGCAGATTTGTCTGATAATTTCGCTTAAATTCTGTTATTATAACAATTAAAATGGTATAATAAGTATTGAAAATTATAAAGAATGAAACTGGAGGGAAAAACTAATGGAAGATGGCGTCGGGAGTACCTTGAGAAATTTACTCAAGTCACCACTTGGCATTATTTCAGGAGGAAGAGGGTTCAAAGGAATTTTTTCTAAAAATGAACAATCTGAAGAAACTGAAGAAGCGCTAAAAGAGGAGCTTATCACTATATTGGATGAAGAAGAGGGCAAAGGAGCTGTTAATCTTTTTGAAAAAGAAATGATTAAACGTGTTCTTAAGCTTTATGAAACAAAAGCAAAGGAAATTATGATACCTAGAACCTCAGTGTTTGCAGTAAATATTGAGGATGATGTCTGTGATATCATAGATGAAATCATTGAGGAACGTTATTCTAGAGTTCCTGTATATGAAAAGGATATAGACAATATCATAGGAGTAGTGCATATCAAAGACCTTTTTGCTCAGATGAGAAAGGGAAACATAGATTGCATTAATCTGAGAGGAATCATGAAGCAGCCTTATTTTGTGCATGAGTATAAAAGTATAGATGAAATTTTTCTTGAAATGCAGAAAAATAGAACTCATATGGCTCTTGTAATCGACGAATATGGTGGATTTTCAGGTATTATTACCATTGAAGATCTGGTAGAAGAAATAGTAGGAGATATCTCTGATGAGGATGATGAATACGAGGTAGATGAACCTATATTTAGGATTAGTGAAAACACTTATAAAGTGGATGGACTAACTAGTATATCGGATGTCAATGAGCTATTGGAAATTGAATTGCCTACAGATGTCAATGACACAATCGGGGGACTACTTCTGGGAACCCTTGGCAAGATACCTAATCTTGAAGAAGAAAATGAAGAAACAAATGCTTTCTTTGACGATGTAGAATTAAAAGCAATCAAAGTAAGCGACAAAAGAATAGAGACCTTGCTGGTTAAACTCAAGCCAAAGTCATTTTTGGATATTTAACTAGAGTAAGGCTCGCAAATAACTTTTAGGAGTGTTCCCATGAAAATTGCAATTGTTGGAGCTGGAACAGGTGGGACGAAGCTCATAGAATTATTTAACGACATTAAAGAGACAGAGATAGTTGGGGTAATAGATAGAAATATGCAATCTGCGGGAATTGAATATGCAAGAAAGCTGGGCATTCGCTGTTCTACGGATATCAGTGAAATCGATTCAGCCTGTGAAATGATAATTGAGGCTACAGGAAATGCGAGTGTGTTAGAGTCATTGAGAGAAAGATATGGCTCAACTAAGCATATTGTAGACTCTATTACTGCAAAGCTTATGATGTTTATTGTAGATAAACAAATTGAAATGAGAGACAGGCTTAATTTTCAACTGGAGGAGATAAATAAAACCAGTGAAAGTCTTCATTTTGAGATGAATAATATGGTAAAAATAACTGAAAAGCTCAACGGCATAAATACGGATTTGGCTCAATCTGCCATGCAATCGAATCAGTTCATAGAAAAAACTGATGAAATGACTAAGGCAGTAAATAAAATAACTCAGCAGATAAAGATACTAGGCTTAAACGCAAATATCGAAGCTGCACGTGCAGGAGAGCATGGAAGAGGATTCTCTGTTGTAGCGACTGAGGTTCAAAAGATGTCTGACAGCACTAGTGAGTTTGCTTCTCAAATTTCAGACCTTCTTAATTCATTAAGAGCAGAAAATGAAAAGATATCTTCTGAGGTATCAAAGCTAGGTATATTATCAGAAAATCAAGATACTATAACTCATAAAGCTAGAAATATAGCAGATGAGCTGAAAAATATATAGTTTATATTTAAAAATAAAAAGAATAACTTATTATTTAAAGCACAGAAGTCAATATCTAGAGAATATACTATTGTATAAATTACTAAATCCCTTGGTTTATATCAAACGATATAGCCAAGGGATTTTTTAGTGAATTTAATATTCAATTATAATCATTTACTTTTTTTCATCTGTTTTTATATCTCTTATTACATTACAGCCAGCTTTTGAGCAGGAGCCTTTTGATGAGCAAGCATAGCAACCATCGGTAGCTTCTCTTTTTACACTTCTAACAAGCAGAAAAATGCCTAGGCAAACTATAACTGCACCTATTAAATACGATATTATCATTTTATCATCGCCTCTCAAAAGGGTTATTAGTAATTGTTACCCAATTTCTGTATACTTGAATAAAAATTATTTTAAATTTATCATTTTTAGTTTAGATTTATATGAAAAAAGAGCCTACTTGATATACTAGAGTTGCGACTAGCCAAGCTACAAATAGCTGATATAAAATTGAAAAAGCAGTCCATTTGTAGGAATTTGTCTCTCTTTTTACAACTCCCATTACAGCAACGCAAGGTGTATATAGTAGGACAAACACCATAAAGGCATAGGCTGAAAGAGTACTAAAGGTTCCAGAAAGAGCAGAAGCAAAATCTCCAGCTGATTCGCCTATTCCATATATTATAGCCATGTTTGATATTACTATTTCTTTTGCAATTACACCTGTAAATAGGGAAAGTGCAGCCTGCCAGTTTCCAAAGCCAGCAGTAGATAGCATAGGAGCAAAGAATTTACCTATACTAGCTCCAAAACTTTGATTTATTTCACTAGGGCCTGACATATTAAAGCCTAATAAGAACCAAAGTACAACAGAGGCTCCAAAGATAAGAGTACCAGCTTTTGCTATATATCCCTTTACTCTATCCCATACGTGAAGAGCTAGGTTTTTTATGCTAGGAAATCTATAAGGAGGAAGCTCCATGATAAAAGGGGTCTCATCTGCTTTAAATATAGTTTTTTTAAATATTAAGCCTACTAAGATAGCAACTACTACTCCAAGAACATAAAGCGAAAACACTATGTATTTTTCATTTCCTGGAAAGAAAGCTGCAGCAAACAATGTATAAACTGGAAGTCTGGCTGAGCAAGAAACAAATGGAGTGATAAGGGTAGTTGTAAGCCTATCCTTTTGACTTTCAAGGGTACGTGTACTCATGATAGCTGGAACACTACAACCTAGACCTAGAACCATAGGAATAAATGCTTTTCCGCTTAAGCCTATGCCCCTCATAGCTCTATCCATAATAAAGGCAACTCTAGCCATGTAGCCTGTATCTTCCATAAGAGATATCATCAGAAACAAGCAAGCGACGTTTGGAACAAATATTATTACACCACCTACACCGCCTATAATTCCATCTACTACAAGAGAGATAAGCCAGTCTTGAGCGCCTATAGCCATAAGTCCAGCCTCGGCTGTAGGGGCTACTATTCCTGTGATGAACTCATCTAACATTCCGTTTAGAACATTTCCTGCAAGGTCATAGGTGAAAAAGAAAGTAAAAAACATCACCAGTGCAAAGATAGGTAGCCCTAAGTACTTGTGCGTAAGTACAGAGTCTACTTTGTCAGACGTAGTGATTTTATGAGATGAAGGTTTTTTTACAGCTGATTTTATAATGCCTTCAATATATTCATAGGTATAATCAGTTTTTGTTTCTTCTGCTAGCTCTGGGTCAGTAATACCAGAAATTTTCTCTTCCAATTTGTTTACGAAAGCCTGCATTTTTTGAGGCATAGTTTGATTTTTTACATCAGCTTCAGTTATAGCCCTGCTTATAAGCTCGTTTATGCCTTCGCTTTTTGAGGCTATTATAGGCACAACTGGTACTCCAAGCTCCATTGATAGCTTAGTTATATCAATTTCATAACCTTTTGCTTTTGCGACATCCATCATATTAAGGGCGATAACAGTAGGACGACCTAGCTCTAGAAGCTGCATCGTAAGGAAGAGATTTCTTTCTATATTAGAAGCATCGACGATATTTACAACTACGTCGGGCTTTTCGTTTATGACATAATTTTTGGCAATTATTTCCTCCATAGAGTATGGAGAAAGACTGTAGGTACCAGGTAAATCAACAAGAATTAGATTTTTATCTTCAAATTTCAGTTTTCCCTCTTTTTTTTCTACTGTCACCCCTGGCCAGTTTCCTACATATTGTCTAGCACCAGTTAGAGCATTGAATAAAGTGGTCTTACCGCTGTTAGGGTTTCCTGCCAGAGCCATAGTTATGTGGCTAATAGTCATGCTGAGTCTCCTTTATTTTACAATGATATTTTTTGCGTCTGATTTTCTAATTGCTATATGGTAATCCTTAACTCTTATATCTATAGGGTCGCCTAGAGGAGCAAATTTTTCTACTTTTATCTCACAGCCTTTAGTTATTCCCATATCTATCATTCTTCTTTTTAGAATTCCTGTGACATTTATGCTGTCAATTATAGCTGTTTCGCCTACCTTTAAATCAGAAAGCGTCTTCATTATGAAAATCTCTCCTAACTGCACTGGATTTTGTGAGCAGTAGATGCGTTTAGCACTACCTTTGAATCTCTAACCTTTACCATTATAGAGCCTTTAGTAAGTCCCTGAAGCACATAGAGCTTACAGCCTTTAGTAAAGCCCATATTCATTAACTTTTGCTTTAATTCAGCACTTGCAATTACATCAGATATAATTACTTCTTGGTTACTGCTTACCATTGAAAGCGGCATATTTGCATCTCCTTTTGTGATGAAATATATGTATAATAAATTAGTTGTATTATTGATAATCATTATCGCAGACTAATTGATAATGGGTTTCATTCTTTAATATTAATTATAGTACTTAGATAAAGTACTGTCAATGATAAAACTTATTAGTTGAGGGATTGTACCTATTACTTAATGCAATTATTTTGCAACAAAATTCTAGGATAATAACCTAGAAACTGATATAATATAAAGCGAAGTTTCAGTTTACCTAATGAAGGGATGATATTTAGTGAAAAAAGGTATTTTGGTTGCTAGCTTTGGAACGACATATATATCAACTAGAGAAAAAACAATAGGTGCAATAGAAGAAAAAATAGCTAAGGCATTTCCTGATTTTGAAGTGAGAAGAGCATTTACATCTTCTATGGTTAGAAAGCGTATATTAAAAAATGAAGGCATTCATGTCGATGATGTGGATGAGGCACTTTCTAAAATGAAGGAAGAGGGCTTTGAAGAGGTATATGTGGCTTCATTACATATAATAGCAGGCCATGAATATAAAAAGGTGAGCCACAGTATAAATAGATTCAAGGATGATTTTAAGGTTATAAAAGGAGCAAAGCCGCTTCTTTACTCAAAAGCTCACTACGATGAGGCAGTGGATGCCATTGCAAAGCTTATGCCAGAACTAAGTGAAAATGAAGCCTTAGTACTTATGGGACATGGAAGCGACCATGCAGCAAATGCAGCCTATGTAATGCTATACCATATGCTTGAGAGAAATCCACTTACTTCACATGTTTATTTAGGGACTGTGGAGGGCTATCCAGAGGCAGAGGATATACTGGAGGAATTAGAAGGTCAAGGCTATGAAAAGCTATACCTGCTTCCATTTATGATAGTGGCTGGAGATCATGCAATTAACGATATGGCATCTGATGAAGAGGATTCTTGGAAATCATTTTTTGAGTCAAATGGATATGGTGTAGAGCCTATATTAAAAGGGCTAGGAGAGTTTGAGCCAATATCAGAAATGTTTATTAAAAGACTTAAAGACTCTATGTAATTTTGATTGAGAAAGACCGTGTAATTTTGTAGATTAAAGCTTAAGAAGGAATAAAGATGCTAATAATAGATAAATTTGCTTATACTAATAACCTTAAGGACTTAAGTCCGAAAAAGAAATTTGGATACTCTATGGGGCTTTTGCTTGCGAGCTTGATTAACAAAGAGCCTCTTATTTTTATTGCAATTATTGCTTTTGCATTTGCAGGAACTGTGTTTTGGGCGAAGATTCCACTAGGAAAGTACTTAAAGATGCTAACTGTGCCTTTTGCATTTTTATTTACAAGTATTCTTGCAATAGTTTTTTCTTTTTCTCAGGACCAATCCGTATTTATATGGAGTGTAAATTTAAAGGTGTTTTATGTCGGGGTGACTGAGTTAGGACTCAACAATGCCCTGATTCTCTTCTTAAGAGCTATGTCAGCGCTTGGATGTCTTTATTTTCTAACGCTCACGACTCCTATGGATCAGCAGCTGTATATTATGAGAAAGCTTCATCTTCCAGCTTATTTTTTGGATTTATATGCGCTTACCTATAGATTTATATTTATTTTACTTGATGAATCCATTGAGATATACAGAGCTCAGGAGCTTAGATTTGGATATAATAATTTAAAAAACTCATATTCTTCTCTTTCTATACTCATTAGAGTCTTGTTTGAGAGAGTCATGAATAGATATCAAGATATGGAAATTGCACTAGATAGCAAGCTGTACACAGGAGATTTTCATATGGAAAAGCAGGAGGAACAAGATGCTTGAGATGAAAAATGTAACCTATATCTATGAAGACCAGACAGTTGCTTTAAAGGATATATCGATGGATTTGTCTAAAGGAAGCTGTATTGGAATAATAGGCTCTAACGGTGCTGGAAAATCTACATTATTTTTAAACTTTACAGGCGTACTAAAGCCTAAGCAAGGACAGATTTTTTATGATGAAAAACCTATGAAATACGATAAGGCAAGTCTAAGAGAGCTTAGAAAGCAGGTATCTATAGTATTTCAAGATCCAGATAAGCAGATATTTTTTTCAAAGGTCTATGACGATGTTGCCTTTGCTCTTAGAAATCTAGGGGTAGATGAGAAGGAGATAAATCACAGAGTAAATATAGCTTTAGCAAGCGTAGGAGCTAAGGATTTTGCTGACAAGCCAGTTCATTTCTTAAGTCATGGACAGAAAAAAAGAGTTGCGATTGCTGGAGTTATAGCTATGGACAGCGAGATAATTTTTATGGATGAGCCTAGTGCAGGCTTAGACCCGGTAGCTACAACTCAAGTAGAAGAGATAATAAAATCTCTATCAGAGCAAGACCGTAAGAAGGTTGTTATATCTAGTCACGACATGGATTTGATTTACAAGGTCTGTGATTATGTTTATGTAATGGATGAAGGAAGCATAATAGCTCATGGAGATGTATCTGAGGTGTTTATGATGGAAGAGGTACTAAATAAAGCAGGACTAATTCAGCCTTGGCTAGTAAAGCTTCATGCAAGGATGGGCTATCCTCTTTTTAAAACAGAAGAGGAATTATATAAATTTAAAGGATGTGCTAAGTAGCACATCCTTTAAATTTTACTATTGCCAATAAAATAAAATTTCTTGGAGTAGGTTTGATTTGGTTTATTATGTTAATGAGTGAGATTTTTATCATCAGAGATTGTAGAAGTATTTAATCTAGACTCTTCAGAGTCTAAGCTCATAGCATTTTTGGTATGGAGCTCACCATTCTCAATTTCTAGCTTTGCGACTGACATTTCTAAATTTCGTATTTGCTTGTCTTTATCCTTGATGGCTTTGTTCATGTTAAACTGCTTCATAAGACCAAGCGAAAATGCAATTATAGCTCCGATGATAGCAGAGATAAGTATTATAAGGGCTTGAGAAATTTCGAGATGATATACTATGAAGTTGACAGGAACGGCTGCTGAGTTTTGAATTGCAAATATAGCAACCAGTACTGCTAAAATTAAAGAAAAAATAAACTTTGCCTGCATATGATACCCTCCTTTAAATTTATTTGAAATATTTCAAATAAATTAGTTTTTGTAAAAAATAAAATTATGCCTAATAAATTTTATTTCTATTTTATTATATCTCTAAATACCTAACTTTAAACATATTATTATTTCCAATAGTATAAAATTGGCGAAGTTTTTGGGATTTTATTATCAAATTTGTTGAATATAATGTATAGTTGCTATTTTTTCTAAAATTTGGGTAATAGATAAATGATAATAAAAAGTGAGGGGGCCTCAGTTATGAAAGTTGATACCATATTAGTACCAGTAGACGGATCAGAAGGCAGTTTATTAGCTATAGACACAGCAAAAGCTATAGCACAAAAGTTCGACTCTAAAATTGTATTAATCCACGTGGTGGATGTGGGCACCAGAGGAACAATGCATGAATTCTATTCTTATGACCCAGTGGTTGAAGAGGCGCTTATTAAAAGAGGGGAAAAGCTACTAGATAAAGAAGCTCTTAAATTTGAGGGTATGAAGGTAGAAAAAATATCTCTAAAAGGCCAAGCTGGCGATGGCATAGTGACCTATGCAGATGAGAATCCAGTGGATTTAATAGTAATGGCTACAAGAGGCATGACTAGAGTTAGAAGATTCTTCGTGGGCTCAGTTACCAACTATGTAGTTCATCATTCAAAAGTGCCAGTACTTGCAATACCAGTAGAATAAAAGATTATGGGCTAAGAAATTAGCCCTTTTTTTAAGAAAGAAAAGCTTTTTAATGAGCATTAAAAAATAATTGACAAGGATATTTAGCAGGTGTATTATTAGTAAAGAAAAACAAAATAGACTGTTAACTCAGCTCTTTTAATTTAGTCCGAGAGACTAACAAGGAGGAAAATGATATGAAACATTTTATCGAAGTAAGTGACTTTTCTAAAGAGGAATTAATCTCATTAATCGAGGTAGGTCAAGACATCATGCAAAACCCAGCAAAATATGGGGATGCCATGAAGGGAAGACTCCTTGCCACACTATTCTATGAGCCATCAACTAGAACCCGTTTCAGCTTTGAAGCAGCTATGCTAAGACTAGGCGGACAGGTTATCGGCTTTTCAGAAGCACAAAATTCATCCGTTGCCAAAGGCGAATCCGTAAAAGATACAATCAGAACCGTAGCTTGCTATGCAGATATAGCAGTAATGCGCCATTATTTAGAGGGAGCACCTAAACTAGCATCTGTCTACTCAGATATTCCTGTAGTAAATGCTGGAGATGGAGGGCACCAACACCCTACTCAGACCATTACTGACCTTCTTACTATCCAAATGGAAAAAGGAAGACTTACAAATCTTAATGTAGTACTTTGCGGAGACTTAAAAAACGGAAGAACAGTGCATTCACTAGTAAAAGCATTATCAAAGTTTGAAAACAACACTTTCTACTTTGTATCACCTAAAGAATTAAAAATCCCTGATTATATAAAAAATCACATAAAAGACAGCTTGTTCTTTGAAATGGAATCATTGGAAGATGCTCTACCAATGGCTGATGTACTTTACATGACTAGAATCCAAAGAGAAAGGTTTGCTGACCCTGAGCAGTATGAGAAGCTAAAGGATTCTTGCGTACTTACTAAGCACAAAATGATACTTGCAAAAAGTGACATGATAGTAATGCATCCACTTCCAAGAGTAAATGAAATCTCAGAAGACGTAGACTCTGACCCAAGAGCAGTATACTTCCCACAAGCTAAATACGGAATGTTCGTACGTATGGCGCTTATTCTAAAGCTAGTAAGCGAAAAAGAAAACTCAGCAGAAAACCATGAAGAGCATAGACATGAATTATACTCAAGCTGTAGCAATCCAAAATGCGTATCTAACCATGAGAAGCTTGAAAAAGTTGGGTTTGGTCTACTTGATAAAGAAAACCACATCTACGCTTGTGAGTACTGCGATACTTACTACGCAGTATAATGAAGGAGGCTACCATGCTCTATCTTAAAAACTGCCATATAATAGACGAGGTATCGGACTATATTGACGATATCTTGATAGATTCAGGTAAGATAAAGCTTATTGGAAAAGCCAAAATAACTAACTATATAACTGAAAAGAATCAGGAAGCTTCGCTTCCTGATTTGCATGTCCAAACAAAGCTCGATATCCTCGAGCTAGATTTATGTAATAGGTTAGTTATGCCGGCTTTTGTAGATTTACACTTTCATATGAGAAATCCAGGTCAAGAACATAAAGAAACACTTCTATCTGCCAATAAGGCTGCCATAAAAGGCGGGTATACAGACCTTCTTGCTATGGCAAACACAAATCCTGTAATAGATAACAAAACTCTAATAACAGAAATAATAGAAAAAAATAATTCACTGGGTATGACTAGATTGCTGCAGGTGAGTGCAGTAACCAAGGAGCTAAATGGCAAGGATTTAGTAGATTTTGAGGAAAACAGAAAAGCAACTAAATTTTTTTCTGACGATGGCAAAAATATAGATGATGAACAAATCATGAGAGAAGCTCTACTTGCTTCAAAGCAGCATGATTTTATAATCCTAGACCACAGTGAAGAAGAAACTGAAATGGTAATAAGAAATCTAGACCTAGTAAGACAGACTGGTGGCAACCTGCACTTTTGCCATATAAGCAAAAAAGCTTCTATGGAGGCAATAATAAAAGCAAAAGAAGAAGGACTCAAAGTAACTGTAGAGGTAGCGCCTCATCATATATACGCTAGTAATGTAAGCTATAGAGTCAATCCTCCATTTGCGTCAGAAGAAGATAGACTGTTTCTCATAGAGAGCATAAAAAATGGATATGTAGATGCAATAGCAACTGATCATGCACCACATACACCAGAGGATAAAGGCAATAATGCACCTGGAATATCAGGCATAGAAACTTCATTTTCCCTATGCCACAAGGTATTTACTGACAACGAAATATCACTAAAGCTTCTAAGCAAACTACTTTCAGCAAGTCCAGCAAGGTTCTTAGGTCTTAGTCCTAGAGTGATAAGAGCAGGAATGCAGGCAAATCTAGTAGTAATAGAAGAAAAAAAATCTCAGATAGATAGCAGTTTGTTTGAGTCAAAAGGCAAAAATACGCCATTTGACAAGGAAATGGTATATGCAGTAATTGATAAAACGATAAGAAAAGGAGATATCCTATATGATAATGGACAAAATTAAAGAGAGGGCAATCAGCAGAAGCCCTTTTTGTGTGGGCATAGACCTTAGAATGGACCATGTTCCAGCAGAATTGCAAAACTCATTTACAAAGACATCTGACAAGCTAGTAGCCTATGCAAAGGAAGCTATAGATGCATCAAAGGAATATGCAGCTTGCTACAAAGTTCAAATTGCTTGCTACGAGGCAGAGGGCTTAGACGGCATGGTAGCATATCAGCAGATAGTATCATATATACGCTCTATAGGTGAAATTGTGATAGCTGATGTAAAAAGAGGAGACATAGGCTCTACAGCAGGACTTTATGCAAAAGGGCATCTAAGCGGAGACTTTGAAGCTGATGTAGTAACTCTTAGTCCATATATGGGAAAAGATGCAATATCTCCATACTTTGATTTCTTTGCAAAGGACAAGGGAGCTTTTGTACTTGCAAAAACATCAAATGAAGGTTCAAAAGATTTTCAAGATTTAATAATAGATGGACAGCCACTGTACATGAGTGTGCTTCAAAAACTAAAAGAGTGGAGCAAGGAAATCCCTGGGGATTACAAGTTTTCACCTCTAGGAGCAGTAGTAGGAGTAAATGAATTAAAGGATATAAAGGCTCTAAAAGAAAACAGCAAGGATACCTACCTACTTATTCCAGGCTATGGAGCGCAGGGAGCAAATATAGAAGATATAAGAGCCCTAATTCAAGAAAATAAAAACGGAGTAATAAATGTATCTAGAGGATACACTGCTGGTATAAAAGAAAGTGATTTTAGAAAAGTTCTAAGCCAAAGAGCACAGCAGTTAGCAAAGGAGCTGTCTGAATGTATAAAATAATCTCTAATCAGCAGATTGGAAACGACTTTTATATAATGGCAATAGAAGGAAGCTTTGAAGCAAATCCAGGCCAATTTTATATGCTAAGAGGCATAGGCTCGTTTATGACTCTTTCTAGACCTATAAGTGTATTTGATGTAGGAAAGGATAAAATTGCTTTTATGTATAGAGTAGTAGGAGAAGGAACTAAGTACTTTTCAAAGCTAAAAGAAGGCGATGAAATAACTTTATATGGACCATACGGAAATGGATACCCAGTATCTGATTACAAGGATAAAAAAGTAGCTTTAATCGGAGGAGGAATGGGGATAGCACCTTTATTTTACCTTGCAAAGCAGCTTGATAATGCAGAGATTCATTTGGGACTAAATAGCAGAGATTTGACTGCTGAGCAAAAGCAGTATTTAGGTCAGCTTTACGCTACTCATGCACCGACTACTATACATATAGACACGGATATGAGCGAAAAGCTGGACTTTTCAAAGTATGATGCTGTCATGACCTGCGGACCGGAAATAATGATGTACAAGCTTACTAAAAAGCATGAAAATGTCTATGTATCACTTGAAAAACACATGGGATGCGCTGTGGGAGCTTGTCTTTCCTGTACCTGTGATGTAGCTGGAAAAAGAGTAAAGGTATGTAAGGATGGGCCTGTGTTTAAAGGAAGTGAGGTGAGCTATGACGATGCAATCAAATTACTTTAATCTAAGCTTCAAAAACCCTGTAATAGCAGCATCAGGCACCTTTGGCTTTGGTCAGGAATACAAAGCCTACTACAATCCATCAATTCTAGGAGGAATCTCAGCAAAAGGGATAACTCTGGAAGCTAGAAGAGGAAACTCAGGAATTAGAATTACTGAGACTGCTGGAGGAATAATGAACTCAATAGGACTTGAAAATCCTGGAGTAGAGTCTTTCTTAGCAGATGAACTACAGCAAATGAGCACTATAGATACAGTAAAAATAGCAAACCTAGGAGGCTCTACGCTAGAGACCTATATAGAAGGTGCTAAGCTAATAGAAGAGCATAACAAAAAAGTAAAAGCAAATGCATCTACGCTTCTTCACACAGCAGTTGATTTGGTTGAGCTAAATATCTCATGTCCAAATGTAAAAGAGGGCGGGATAGCTTTTGGAATCACCTGCGAAGGGGCAGAAAAAGTAGTAAGGGAAGTAAGAAAAGTTCTTAGTGTTCCTATGGCTGTAAAGCTTTCACCAAATGCAGAAAATATAGTAAATGTAGCAAAAACTTGTGAATACGAAGGAGCAGATGGAATCTCACTTATAAACACCTTTTCTGCCCTTAAGATAGATATTAAAAAGAGAAGACCAGTATTTGACAATGTATATGCAGGGCTGTCAGGACCAGCTATAAAGCCTATAGCATTAAAAATGGTAAGAGAGGTAGCTAAAGCAGTAAAGGTACCTGTTATAGGTATGGGAGGAATAACAACAGCAGAGGATGCCATAGAATTTATCATGGCAGGAGCTCACTTGATACAATTTGGAACGGCTTCATTTATCAACCCTTATGCAGGAAAAGATATAGTTGAAGGGATAGAAGCCTTTATGAAGGAAGAAAACATTAAATCACTAGATGAAATAAGGGGGATAATATAAATGATAGAATTACTAAAGCAAACTGATGCACTACTTGAGGGGCATTTTCTACTATCTTCAGGCAAGCATTCAAATAGATATGTGCAATGTGCAAGAATACTTCGCTACCCAGATAAAGCGGAGGCTATATTAAAGCCAGTAGCTGAAAAGCTAAAGGAAATGAAGATAGATTTACTAGTTGGGCCAGCAATGGGAGGAATCCTAGTAGCTTATGAGCTAGGCAGACAGCTAGGAATAGAGGCTATATTTACTGAGAGAGTAGATAATATTATGGCTCTAAGAAGAGGCTTCGAGGTAAGTGAAGGAATGAATATAGTAATCTGCGAGGATGTAGTAACTACTGGAAAATCATCAATGGAAGTAAAAGCTCTGCTAGAATCAATGGGAGCAAAGGTAATAGCTATAGCATCTATCATAGACAGAACAAATGAAGAGCTAGAGCTTCCACTTATCAGCTCTCTGAGAGTAGAAATAGATACCTTTGATGCAGATGCTTGTCCACTTTGTAAACAAGGAACTCCTGTAGTAAAGCCTGGAAGTAGAAAAATGGACTAAGTAAAAATATATTTTACAAATATTTCTCCTATGATATAATTAAATTAAACTTACCCCAAGGGGGTATAAAATAGGAGGCTATTATGAAAAAAACACTTTCAGTATTTGGAATGACTTGTCATAAATGCGTTGCCCATGTAAAAATGGCTTTAGAAGAGCTAGAGCAGGTAAAAAGCGCTGAAGTATCACTTCAAGAGCAAAGCGCAGTAGTTGAGCTAAATGAAGATGTAGCTGATGAAGTGCTTAAAAATGCAGTAGAAGAATTTGGTTATGAGGTTAGAGAAATAAGATAAGGTGTTATAGCAAAAGAACTGTCTAAAAATGATATTTATTGATAAATAGACCTTAAAAATTTAAAAATCCTAGATTATTTAGAGCTTACAGAGATGTAAACAGATAAAATAATCTAGGATTTTTTTGTCTAATCAATCATATAGTGAATATATTTAAAAAAGCTAAAATTAGCATTATAAATGATTAACTAGCGAAAATTAAGTTTAATGAACTGGAAGCTTGATAACTTGACCAGCTTTTAATTTTAGCATTGGGTTAGAAATTTCTGGATTTAATACTAAAACATGTTGCCAAGCGAAGCCATGATCCATAGCAAGCTCCATTATGCTCATGTCGTGATGAACAGTGTAATTCATAGTTTCTGCAGGAGAAGGAACTATAACTTTTCCATCGTGATGCATAGGAGGCATAGGTTCAGGCATTGGTGCTGGAGTAACAGGAGCTGTTTCATTTACAGTCATTCTAGGAACTAGTGTAGTAGAAATAGTACCCATTTTCTTAATATAGTTTACTAAGATTTCATCAAATGCTGCATATTCATTAACTGTAGCATAAGGCTTAAGCATAGTGTAATCATCTCCACCAGCTGCCATAAAGTCATTAGTAACGAATAAATAAGCTTTTTCCATATCTACAGGAGAGCCGCCTATCATTAAATCACTTACTCTTGAGCCTGCAGGATTAGCAGTGTTAAAAGTAAATGTTATCCCAGCAACGTGAGGGAAGCCTCCGTTTTGTTCTGGATATTTAGAAAGTCCGTGCTCTAAAGCTGCTTTGATATCTTTTCCTTTCACTTCTTTAGTTACTAGATAGTTTCCAAATGGGAAAGAAGTTACTATGTGATTCTTAGTGATGTCTCCAGCTTCTATAGAAGCACGAATTCCACCACCGTTAGTAAGAGCTACTTCGGCTCCAGTAGCATCTAGCATAGCATCAGCTACTAATTGTCCGAAGTTAGTTTCTTTAGTACGAACATTTTCTCTAGCGCCATCAAGCATAACTGTAGAAGTACCTATTTTTTCAGATAGGATTTCATTTAGTCCTTTATCGATATCAGCTAGAAGTGCTACAACATCTGGATGAGGAACTATATCTTTAGTATCAGCTGCAGCCATAAGCTTAGCAGATTTTTCTGTAACTTCGCCATTTGCGATTTTTAAAGTTACAATTCCAAAAGCTTTGTCATATTCGCCAGTACTAGCGATAAGAGTATTTTTTACCATACGTCCTTCTTCAAGTGTAGTATGGCTGTGTCCATCTATTACTATATCAATTCCATCTACAGCTTCTGCTACTTTATCAGAAGTGTCATCTCCTTGGTCTAGGCCTAGGTGAGTAAGAGCTATAATAACATCTACATTTTCTTTTTCTAGAGCTTCTACAGCTTTTTTAGCAGCAGCTATGGTGTCTGTAAAGTCTATTGTTTCTACGTTTTTAGGATTTGTTTTGTATGAAGTCTCAGGAGTAGAAAGTCCAAAGATACCTACCTTAAATCCATCCATTTCTTTTATAACATAAGGCTTGAAAACCTCTTTGCCTGATTTATCCATAACATTTGCAGATACGATAGGAAAGTTCATCATCTTCTCTAATTCCTGCAATCTAGCAAAGCCATAGTTAAAGTCGTGGTTTCCTGGAGTAAAAGCATCGATGCCCATAAGATTAAGAATCTTAACTATACTTTCGCCTTGGCTAAGTGTAGCTATAGGCTGACCATGAAGAGTATCCCCAGCATCTAGCATAAGCACGTTTGGATTTTCCTTTAGTAAATCTTGCTTGTACTGAGCAATACGGTCAAAACCTACACCTGTTACTACTCCATCTTTCTCCACTGATTTAACTCTGGCATGAGTATCATTGAAATGAAGGATAACAAGCTCTTTTGCATCGTCAGCAAAAGCAGAAATAGGATTAAATAATACAAGAGAAAGTACCATAGTGATACTTAAAGCAAGTGACATAAATCTTTTGTTTCGCATAAAACCCTCCTTATTATAATAATATTATTGCGAGGAATTAATTTACCCCGCTATATAATTATAGACCAAATATCCGTCAAATAAACATATAAATGTAAAATTAGCTTTAATTTTTTGAATTTTCTTTTAAACTGTAAAACCAGCTTCCTCAAAGGTATACATATTTTTGTAGGTAAAGTTAGCTGCTTCAATTATATTAAAGCAAAGTGCAGCACCAGAGCCTTCGCCTAGTCTCATGTCCATCTGAAGCATAGGTGAGAGCTCAAGTAAATCAAAAGCTTTTTTTGAGGCAGGCTCAGCAGAAAAATGTGATGGAATCATATAAAGCTTTGATAATGGGTTTAGCTTGATTGCAAGTATAGCTGAAGCATAAGAAATAACTCCATCTAGCACTACAGGAATATTTCTGCTAGCACATGCTAGGATAGCGCCTGTCATGGCACCTATTTCAAAGCCACCTACCTTAGCAAGCACATCTACAGGGTCATTTTTATCAGGAGCATTAAGCTCGATAGATTTTTTAATTACATTTGCTTTATGTATTACACCTTCGCTGTTGAGTCCAGCGCCTATACCAGTTACTTCTATAGGCTCATAGTCTCCGTAAACTGATATGATAGCGCTAGTAGGCGTAGTATTTGCTATACCCATTTCACCTACTCCTATTACTCTGTAGCCGGCATCTATTAGTTTGTTAGTTTCTTCTATGCCTATTTCAATAGAAAAAATCGCTTCTTCATAGCTCATTGCAGGTCCTTTTGCCATATTAGAAGTGCCTTTTCTTATTTTTCTGTTGATTACTCCTGGAAGAAGCTCGTCGCAGTTTACACCTACGTCTACACCATAGACATCAGCATTTGCAAATCTAGCTAGAGCACCTACTCCAGTTATTTTTCTCACATAATTTGGAATCTGAATTTTTGTTATTTCCTGAGCGTTTGGAGCTACTCCTTCCTCATATACTCCGTGGTCGCCAGCAAAAGCTATGATAGCTTTTTTAGTAGTGTCGTAAAAATCCTGCCCATATATTCCTGCAAGCTGAATTGATATTTCCTCTAGCTTTCCTAGACTGCCCTTAGGCTTTATGAGTAAATCTTGTCTTTCCTGTGCTTTTTTCATCATTTCTTCGTTCAAATTTGTTATACTAGCGATAGTACTCTTAAAAAGTTCCATTAATTTACTCCCCTTATCCCGTATATTTAACGCAAATGATTTGCATCTTTATATTTATTATACTACCGTTAGTCAAGCCTGAAAATGGGTAAAAAGATAATCAGCGAGGTGAGAAAATGAAACTATATCAAGAAAATAATAAAGTAATAATCGATAAAATCAAAGATTTTGAACCAAAGCATATATTTGAGTGTGGGCAGTGCTTCAGATGGGATAAAGAGGAAGATGGCTCCTACACAGGAGTAGCAAATGGAAAAATACTCAATGTAAAGCTAGAAGGCGATACTTTGATACTAGATAACACAAATCTAGATGATTATCATAAAATCTGGCATAACTACTTTGACATGGATAGGGATTATTCCGCTATTAAAGCAGAGCTTGCTAAAATGGATGAACATCTTTACAATGCAACTATATTTGGTCAAGGAATGAGGATTTTGAATCAGGATACCTTTGAAATTGTTATTTCCTTTATAATCTCAGCTAGAAATGCCATTCCTATGATAAAAAGAAGCGTGGCGTTTTTATCGAAAGCTCTAGGAGAGGAAATCGGAGAATATAGAGGAAAGAAGTATTATGCTTTTCCGACTCCAAAAGCTCTTTCATCTTGTGATGAGCAGGTACTCATTGATTCGAAGGTGGCTTTTAGAAAAGGCTATATAAGAGACGCAAGCTATATCCAGCATTCACTTCAAATGGATATGTATAAGCTAAGGAATCTACCTACAGATATGGCGAGAAAAGAGCTAATGACAATTCCTGGAGTTGGGCCAAAGGTTTCAGATTGTATTTTGCTGTTTGGACTTTCAAAATACGATGTATTTCCTGTAGATGTGTGGGTACAAAGAGTAATGCATGAGTTTTATATTGAAAAAGAAATGAAGGACCTAAAGAAAATTAGAGAGTTTGGAATAGATATGTTTAAAGACAAATCTGGAATAGCTCAACAATATTTATTTTACTATGCTAGAGAAAAGGGGATAGGGAGGAAGTAAAAATGACATTTACGATATTTTTTGCCATTTTAGCTATCTTTGTATCTCTGCTCATATTCTTTGAAAATCGTGACCCTGCTAAGACTATAAGCTGGCTGCTGGTCATGATTTTTTTGCCTGGTATAGGCTTTGTGCTCTACTTGTTATTTGGTGAAAATTTAAGATCCTCTAAGGTCAAGAAAACCAAGGTAGCAGTTGCAAAATTTTTAAACAGTCAAGACATAAAGGGCATGATAAGTCTGCAAATATTAAGTGCAACACAAAAGCAAGCTTTAAAAGACAATGTCATGTTTCACGATTTAGAATCAGAGGGTAAAAAGAAGGTAATGCAGCTGATACTAAACTCAGAAAGATCTCCTTTTACTTTAAATAACAAAGTAGATATATATACAGATGGGCTTGATAAATTCGAGCAGATGTTAAAAGATATCGAAAATGCAAGAAGCTATATTCATTTGGAATACTTTATAGTGAAAAACTCTGAAATAGGAAAAAAACTCAAGGATGCGCTTATAAAAAAAGCGAAGCAGGGAGTGAAGGTTAGATTTATATATGATGAAATAGGGAGCTTCAGGCTCATATTTCATCCTGATTTTGCGAGAGAGATGAAATCGGCAGGAATCGAATTTCGCCCATTTATTCATATTCATTTCCCTTATATTCATAGGAAATTTAACTACAGGAATCATAGAAAAATCTGCGTAATAGATGGAGAAATAGGCTATATAGGAGGCCTCAATATAGGAGATGAGTATGTCCACGAAAATAAGAAATTTGGATTTTGGAGAGACACCCACCTTCGCATAGAGGGAGAGTCTGTATATATGCTCCAAACGATATTTTTAGTAGATTACTATATTGGCAGTGGACAAAAGCTAAATCAGCAGGAATTATTTCCTTCTATGGCATATAAAGGAGATTCTCTCATTCAAATAGTATCTTCAGGTCCCGATAATCAGTATGAAAGTATCTACAATGCTTATTTTTCATCTATAGCCCATGCTAAAAATACAATATATATAGAAACACCGTACTTCATACCTGACGACGCTCTGCTTACAGCACTTAGGACAGCAGTACTTTCTAGTGTAGATGTAAGGATAATATTTCCTTCATTTCCAGACCACAATGTAGTCTACTATGCATCCTTGTCGTATTTAGAAGAGCTTTTGGAGCTAGGATGCAAAGTATATCTCTATGAAAAAGGCTTTATTCACTCTAAGATGATTTTAGTTGATGAGGAAATAGCTTCTGTAGGTACTGCAAATATGGATATAAGAAGCTTTATGATTAACTTTGAGGTCAATGCTTTCATATATGATGAGCCTACAATTTCAAGGCTATATGAGATATTTGAAGCTGACATAAAGGACTCTAAAGAGCTTCTTTATTCTGATTTTAAAGCTCGTCCTATAGTTCAAAAAATCGCAGAATCAGCTGCTAGACTATTTTCGCCTATATTGTAAAAAGTAACACTTTGAAAACGCTTATAATACAATTAAAAATTTATTGGATATAATTAAGGAAATTATGATTTTTAGTAATTATTGCTTATTCATAATTTCCTTAATTTATTATAAAAAAATCAAAAAAAGGACTTGAAAAAAATTCAAATATTATATAACATATACTATGTAGTAGCACTCGATATAAAAGAGTGCTAACATTTAAACTAAAATTAAGCGCAAAGCTAGTCTTTGCAATAAAGCATCCCTTTATAGGGAGTATTAAATAATATTATTTAGGAGGGAATGTTTATTATGAAAATCAGACCATTAGCAGACAGAGTGGTAATTAAGATGGTAGAAGCAGAAGAAAAAACTAAAAGCGGTATCGTACTTCCAGGAAGTGCAAAGGAGCAGCCACAAATGGCTGAGGTAGTAGAAGTAGGACCTGGTGGAGTAGTTGACGGCAAAGAAATCAAGATGGAGCTAAAGGTAGGAGATAAAGTACTTTTCTCTAAATACGCAGGAACTGAAGTTAAATTAGATGGACAAGAGTTCACTATATTAAGACAAAGCGATATTTTAGCTGTAGTAGAATAAGAAATTTCACAAAGAAAACAATCATAAGAGATTAATCATAAAAAAGTAACTTGATTATAAATTAGGAGGAGTAATATAAGATGGCTAAAGAAATTAGATTTTCAGAAGAAGCTAGAAAAGCTCTAGAAATTGGTGTTAATAAGCTTGCAGATACAGTAAAAGTAACTATTGGACCTAAAGGAAGAAACGTAATTTTAGATAAAAAATTCGGTTCACCACTTATTACTAACGACGGTGTAACTATAGCAAAAGAAATCGAATTAGAAGATCCATATGAAAATATGGGAGCTCAGCTAGTTAAAGAGGTTGCCACTAAAACTAACGACGTAGCAGGTGATGGTACTACAACAGCAACACTTTTAGCTCAAGCAATAATCAGAGAAGGTCTTAAAAACGTAGCTGCTGGTTCAAACCCTATTCTGCTTAGAAAGGGTATCCAAAAAGCTGTAGATACAGCAGTAGCAACACTAAAAGCAAATTCTAGAACAATTGAAAATAAAGAGTCTATAGCTCAAGTTGCAGCTATTTCTGCTGGAGATGAAGAAATCGGTAAATTAATTGCTGAAGCTATGGAAAAGGTAGGAAATGACGGAGTTATAACTGTAGAAGAGTCAAAATCTATGGGAACTACTCTTGAAGTGGTTGAAGGTATGCAGTTTGATAGAGGATATGTATCTGCTTACATGGTAACAGATGTAGAAAAAATGGAAGCTACACTTAGCGAGCCTTACATCCTAATCACTGACAAGAAAATTTCTAATATCCAAGAAATCCTTCCAATATTAGAGCAAATAGTACAACAAGGAAGAAGACTTCTTATCATTGCTGAAGATGTTGAAGGAGAGGCTTTATCTACATTAGTTGTAAACAAATTAAGAGGAACATTTGAAGTTGTTGCTGTTAAAGCTCCAGGCTTTGGTGACAGAAGAAAAGCTATGCTAGAAGATATTGCTATCCTTACAGGTGGAAGAGTGATTTCTGAAGAAATCGGCTTAGACCTTAAAGAAGCTACATTAGATATGCTAGGAAAAGCATCTACAGTTAAAATCTCAAAAGAGAACACAACTATAGTAAACGGAGCTGGAGAAGAAAAGGCTATCAAAGATAGAATAGCTCAAATCAAGAGACAAATCGAAGAAACTACTTCTGAGTTTGATAAAGAAAAGCTTCAAGAAAGACTTGCTAAGCTTTCTGGTGGAGTAGCAGTTATCGAAGTAGGAGCAGCTACTGAAACAGAGCTAAAAGAGAGAAAACTAAGAATGGAAGATGCTCTAAATGCTACAAGAGCAGCAGTTGAAGAAGGTATAGTACCTGGAGGAGGAACAGCTCTAGTTGCAGTTATGGACGAAGTAGAAGCTCTAATTAAAGATGAGCAGACAGCTGAGACTAAAACTGGTATCCAAATAGTTCTAAAAGCTCTTCAAGAGCCACTTAAGCAAATCGCTATAAACGCAGGACTTGAGGGTGCTGTAATTGTTGAAAACGTAAGAAAATCAGATAAAGACCATGGATTTGATGCTCTAAACGAGCAATATGTAAACATGATTGATGCTGGTATTATTGACCCTACTAAGGTAACTAGATCAGCTCTTCAAAATGCAGCATCAGTTGCAGCTACACTTCTTACTACAGAAGCAGCAGTAGTTGAAATCAAGAGTGATGAGCCAGCTATGCCAATGGGCGGCGGAATGCCAGGAATGATGTAGTAAGCTATTTATAAAAAAATAGCCTTGGTATTAAAACTTATAACAATATAGATAATCATAAAAATAAAGGTGTGGAATTTCCGCACCTTTATTTTTTATATAGTATAAAATTTATATTGAATAAATTACGAACTGTAAACTACAAACTATAAAACAGATTAATACTATAGAAGTGAATTAAAATTTTATAAATCTAATTTTTTTGATTCTGGGTTTCCTCGCATTTATAAACAGAGATTTGTTCATTTAATTGCTCGCTCATTTGATAGATATCATCAAGGCTAGAGGTGATTTCCTCTATATTTGCAGATTCCTCTTGAGCAGTTTGATTTAGCTGATCTACAGTAGTTGCATTTTCATGAGATAGCTTGTTTAAATCCTGACTTATTTGGAAAACTGTTTTTTGATTTTCAGAAATTATATCGATTCTGCTTTTTAAATTATATATACTTGAAATTACGTTCTCGATAGAGTGCTCAGTTGATAAATAGTGAGCTAAAGTACTTTCAACTGCAGCATTAGATGAAGAAATCATAGAGCGATTATCACTTGTGATTTCATTTGCAGTTTTAATTTCATTAGTGACCTTGTTTAGGATGACCTGAATGGCGTCAACTGATTGAGCAGATTCTTCAGCTAGCTTTCTTATTTCCTCTGCTACAACAGCAAACCCTCTACCCTGCTCTCCAGCTCTAGCAGCTTCTATGGAAGCATTTAGTGCAAGCAGATTCGTTTGATTTGCTATACTACTTATGGTCTCTACTATGCTAAGAATAGCACCGGATTCCTCATACAAATCCTTCATGGAATCGTTTAAAGTCTCAAAGCCTGTGCTTGTTCTAGCAAACTGCTCCTTCATACCAACAAGAGCGTCGTGAGAAATTTTAGTGTTATCTGATACCAATTTACCGTCCTGCATGGATTTGTCAGCAAGCTCACACATATCCTCTAGGTTTTTATTAAGCTTTGTATTAAGTTCAGTGAGATGGTCCATCTGCTCTATTTGAACCTGAATATTTTCGTGAGTTTCTTCCATTGAAGCTGTAGACTCCTCAATCATTGCTGAGATATTATGGGTAGACTCTGTCACAGACTTAAAGTTGTCTTGAATATTTTTTCCAAGGTAATATATTTGCTTTATTAAATTATAGTTGTTGGTTTGAAGCTGGCTTAAAGAAGTCTTAAGAAGAGAAAATTCTCCACGATAGTTACCCTCTATCTTGTGACAGATTTCATAGTTAGCAAGTAATTCGCAATCAGAGGCTAAGGTTTCTATTGGCTTTAGTGATTTTTTGATATATGAGTATAGAATAAATCCAATCACTGCTAAAATTATAGCCAAAAGTCCGGTTGTAAGCATGAGGAGCTCGGATTTTTTTTCAAAAAGCTCAGTAACATCAAAATCAATTCCACAGTATGCATAAATTTCACCGCTAGTATTTTTTAGAGGAAAGTAATTAGTATATAAAAGGCTTCCTTCGTACTCTTCTACTTCTCCAAACTGGGCATCTTGACTCTTCTTAACTTCATCATAGATGGGCTTGTATTCGTCCTCAACTTCCTCAAATAGTGAAGCCATATCTGATTCAACTATAGTACCGTCAATCAAGTATTCCCAGGTTCCGTTATTTTCTATTACTATATAAAGAAATTTTGCTGTTGTTGCACTAGAAAGTGCGACTAGAGATTTTCTAATATCTTTGTATAGACGAGAATCCTCAGTTTTTCCCATAATCATCTCTTGGACAGTATTTTCGTCAACTAAATTGTTTACAGCACTCCATGTGTTATTAGCTATTAGATTCATTTGATTATTTGTGATGGTGTTTAAAGTGTAAAAGTTAATTGATAGAAGTAGAGCGGCTGTCAAGATAAAGCAAATGAGCGCAATACTTACAAGTCTGGTGCTTATTTTTTCAGTGAATTTGATTTTTTCCATATAGCCTCCTTGTAAATAAATGACATATTAATGCTGAATACAGCTGATGAATAAATGATGATTAAGTAAAATGATATACAATGATTCTGTCAAGGATTAGTCATAGTGAAGAAAATGGATGGACTGAGTACACTTTATTGATACATCAGAAAAGTCAATTGGTTCTGATTGACTATAAAGTTATGTAATGTTACCATAAAAAAGCTTCAATCACAAGATTGTAAATTAAGTTTAACTTTGTATTTGCAATAGATTGAGTAAGTAAGCAGTTTTTGATGTCAGATATGATATAATTACTTATAACGAAGATATATTAAATATAACTAAAATAATTTCTGAAAAAAATAAATATAATACAAAGGAAAATATAATTTATTCCAAAATATGAATAGTATCCAGATAAATAATAAATAATTATTAATAAATAATTGATATAAACTAATTATGGAGAGTGAGAAAATTTTATGGATAAAAAACTGTTAATAGACATGCTTAGTAAAGTAAAATCTAATGAAATGAACATAGATGAAGCGGCAGAAAAGCTGAGCAGTATTTCATATGAGGATATAGGGTATGCAAAGGTGGATCATCACAGAAGCCTTAGAAATGGTTATCCTGAAGTTATATACTGTGAAGGCAAGACAAAGGAGCAAATAGCAGGAATCATGGAAAAGCTTCTAGAAAAAAATAGCAATATCCTAGGGACTAGACTAAATGAAGAGAGCTATGAATATCTTAAGGAAAGGTTTAAGGATTTAGAATATCACAGTATGTCTAGGGTTATGACTCTAAAGGTCAAGGAAATAGAAATTAAAGGCAAGGGCGAGATTGCGGTAGTAACAGCGGGTACTTCGGATATGTATGTAGCAGAAG
This sequence comes from Acetoanaerobium noterae, assembly GCF_900168025.1. Lineage (NCBI taxonomy): Bacteria > Bacillati > Bacillota > Clostridia > Peptostreptococcales > Filifactoraceae > Acetoanaerobium > Acetoanaerobium noterae. The sequence goes on from NZ_FUYN01000002.1 coordinate 344,990, forward strand.
AGGCAGCTATAACTGCGGAGTTTTTAGGCAATAAAGTGATTCGCATCTATGATGCTGGGGTTGCTGGAATTCACAGACTACTATCAAAGCAAGATGAGCTTAGAAGATGCAGAGTAGTAATTGCAGTTGCTGGTATGGAAGGGGCACTTCCAAGCGTTCTTGGAGGCCTAGTTGAGGTGCCTGTTATAGCAGTTCCTACCTCAGTGGGATACGGTGCAAATTTTGGAGGCCTTTCAGCTTTACTTACCATGCTCAATTCCTGCGCATCAGGGATTAGCGTAGTAAATATAGACAATGGGTTTGGAGCGGGATATCTAGCGAGCACGATAAATAGACTATAAATAAAAAGTAGTAGCAGATCTATAATGAAAAACACTTAAAAAAATAAGTATAATGTAGAAGTATATATAAAGCAATTGCAATAGGAGGATTATACATGAATTTATATTTGGATATAGTAGGAGGCATATCAGGTGATATGATGCTTTCCTCGCTTCTTGGACTAGGAGTAAATTACGATAGGTTTATAGAAGTGATGAGCACTCTTTCGATTAGCGATGAATTTGAAATAAGCTTAAGTCAAGCTTCAAAAGGAGCAATAGGGGGAAATAAGGTTGATGTAATTTTAAAAGAGGATTCTTCTTTTGTGCATAGAAATCTTAGCGATATTATTAATATCATAGATAATTCCGAAATATCTTCTAGAGCAAAATATATGTCTAGAAAAATATTTACAGTGTTGGCAGAGGCAGAGGCGAAGGTTCATCTTGCTAAGATAGAAGATGTACATTTTCACGAGGTAGGAGCTGTTGACTCTATAGTGGATATCATAGGAACTGCTGTTTTAATAGATATGCTTGATATTGAGACTATATATTGCAGTGAGATACCACTTGGAACTGGATTTACTTGGTCCCAGCATGGAAAGATACCTCTTCCAGCACCAGCGACTCTCAATCTACTAGAAAATATGAAGGTTAGATTAACAAATCTTCAGGCTGAAACAGTGACACCTACAGGAGCTGCAATATTAAAGGGGTTAAATGCTAAACAAGCCTCAAATCTCAGCATGAAAATCAAGAAAACCTCTATAGGATGCGGGACGAAGAATTTTGATATACCAAATATCCTAAGAGCTATTTTATTTCAGCCAAACTATTATTATATAAGAGAAAAATTGGCTGTATTATCTTGTAATCTAGATGATATGACTGGAGAGCTTATGGGTAACGCTATGGAAGAGCTTTTTGACGCGGGGGCTCTAGATGTTTGGTTTTCTCCTATAATGATGAAGAAAAGCAGACCAGCCTACAAGCTTGAGGTGCTTACAACCATGCATCAAAAAGAAGCTATATCAAAGGTTATTTTTGAGCAGACCACAACTCTTGGAATAAGAGAGCAGATAATCGATAGAAAATCACTAAAAAGAAAAATGAGATATCATAAGACTGAATTAGGGAGCATCAGAATTAAAGAAGCTTATCTAGGAGACAAAAAAATAAATCAAAAACCGGAGTTTGAAGACCTCAAAGCTTTGGCAAAAAAGAAGGGCGTAACAGTTAGAAGCCTTAATATAAAATAGCAAAGTTCATTATAGAATCCAATATATTATCTATAGAAAAAGTCAAAGTTTCTTCTAAAGCAATTTTTACAAAATTTCCATATATTTGTGTTATAATCATGAGATAGGTGATAAGAAAGCTATAATTTGAACCTAGTAATTGATAAAGGGGGTCTTTAAGTGCTAGTAATATACAGCGATAAAATCGTACAAAATGATGCAGTTATAAGTGGATATATTCATATAGCAGATGGCAAGATCCAGAAAATAGATGAGAAATCATCCTTAAAAGACTATATAGATATGACAGGAAAATATATCCTGCCAGGTCTTATCAATATAAAAAGTGAGCATATATCTAGAGAAAATCAAATTAAATTAAATAGTAGATTTCCTTTTGCAAAGATCTTCAGAGAAGTTGAAATAAAATACGCCTCAGCAGGAATAACTACACTATTTCACTCTATTCCTCTAGTAAATGGCAGATACAGAGAAGACTTTACTACTGGTCCGAAGATGGCAAAAGATATAAAAGAGCTTTCTAAGAATTCCAATCTCATTGACCATAGAATTCACATGGCATTTCAGCTTGGATTTATTCAGAGCATGGATAAAATAAAAGAGATGCTAGAATCAAATCTCTTAGATTATATTTCATATTCAGGCTATTGCAGAAGTGAGGAAGAAAGATATAGAGAGATTTATTATGAGGACTACATCCAAAGGGTAATGGGCCTAAGTGAAGCTACCTGCAGGAGAATGGTAGAAAGAGTGAGAGAGCTAAGAAGTGAATCGAATCTTGAGGAACTGGCATATATGCTAAAGTACGCTCACTACAAGGGAGTAAAGGTAGGAACCTCTGAGCTAAGCGTAATTAAAAAGCTAGAGTTTTTAGAACAGCAGGGTATTAATATAATTGAAAATCCATCGCTTGAAGAAGCGTTAAATTTAGACAGCGAGTCTGATAAAATGATTATGATGGACATTTTATCTCTTAGCAAGCAGCTTAATAAAACCTATCAGGATCAAGTGGTGTCAGCTATTAGGACTGGTCATATAGATATACTTTCTTCTGATATGAGAGCGCACGACATATTGGCATTTGTATTTCAGCTAGCTCAGGACCTTGGATTAGAAAAAGCAGTATCGCTTGTCACTTCAAATCCAGCAACTGCACTTAAGCTAAAGGACAGAGGACAAATCAAGGAAAATTTAAGAGCAGATTTAATAGTAGTAGATATCCTAGATGAAGTACCTGTAGTTGAAATGACTATATCAAATGGAAAAATAGTATATAGAGCCAATTATTAATTCAGCCTTTAAAATATATATAAATATAAACAAAGGGGCTTTCGGAAACTAAAAAGTTTTCGTCAGCCCCTTTTAACATGGTCAATTTTTGTATTGAAGTAGGTAAAGATTATGATAAATGCCCTTTTGAGATAGAAGCTCGTCATGCCTTCCCATTTCTCTTATTTTACCTTTGTGAAGCACGATGATATTATCAGCATGCTGTATAGTTGATAGCCTGTGAGCTACGACTATTGTAGTTCTGTTTTGAATTACTCTTGTGATGGCATCTTGGATTAGAAGCTCTGTTTGAGTGTCGATGTTTGATGTGGCTTCATCTAGTATCAAAATCTTAGGCTCATAGGCTAGAGCTCTAGCAAAAGCAAGTAGCTGTCTTTCGCCAGATGAAAAGGTAGCGCCGTTTTCCTCTACATTGGCATCATAGGCTTTTGGAAGCTTATTTATAAACCTATCTGCATTTACAAATTTTGCGACTGCTACTATTTTTTCATCAGAAATCTCATCGTTATCGAGCCTGATATTGCTTTTTATATCTCCTGTAAACAAGAATACGTCCTGAAGTACTGCAGAAATCTGATTTCTAAGATGAGAGACAGGAATGTCTTTTATATCTACAGAATCGATTAATATTCTCCCTTTTTGAATCTCATATAGCCTAGCTATAAGGCTTATGATAGTGGTCTTGCCAGAACCAGTAGAGCCTACAAAAGCGACTGTTTCACCAGGATTTATAACAAAGCTTACATCCCTAAGTACCCAGTCCTCATCTCCTGTATATGAAAACCAGACATTTTCAAATTCTATTTTGCCAGTTATTTCAGGATACTCTGCACTATCTTCATCTCTTGCATTAGAAGAGTCTGGCTCATCCATGAGCTGAAATATCCTCTCTGAAGATGCCATTGCTGATTGCATGATATTGAACTTTTCAGATAAATCGTAAATAGGATGAAAAAATTGCTCCAGATAATTTATAAATGCAAAGAGAACTCCAAAAGGCATCTGACCCTTTAAAACAGCTCCTCCTGCAAACCAAATAAGTAGAGCTAGTCCAAAGGAATAAATAAGGTCCATAGAGGGCCTAAATATCGCAAATATAAATAATTCCTTCATAGAAGCATCTAGGTGTGCTTCGTTATACTTGGAAAATTCTTCTTTTTTACGCTCTTCTTGAGCAAAAATCTGAATTATTCTCATACCTGAAATATTTTCGCTAAGGGATGAGTTTATAACTGCAAGCCTAGTTCTGACAAGTCTGTAGGCTTTTCTGGATTTCTTTCTAAATACTATGGATACCCAGACTATAATAGGAATGGTTATAAAAACCATAAGAGATACCTTTAAGTCCAGCCTTATCATCATGATAATGATACCACCTAGCAGAAAAACATCCTTAAAAAATGATACAAGTACGGAGGTGTAAAGCTCATTTAGATTTTCCATATCATTTGTAAGCCTAGTTACTAGTCTGCCCGTAGGATTTTTATCAAAAAAGCTAAGAGGTAGATGCATTACTTTATCATAAAGAGTAGTTCTCATATTGTGGATTACTCTTTGACCTACATAAGAAAGCAAATAAACCTGAAGATAATTAAAGAAGAAGCCTCCAGTGATAAGAAGGAAAAGGAAAAACACTATTTGCTGGACTCCCTTTACTGCTTCATCCTTTGGAATGCTTCCTACAGGAGAGATGTACTCATCTACAGCTATCTTAATCATCCAGGGCCTAGCAAGGTCTACAACAGTAGCTAGTAGTATCATCAAAAAACTAAGCACTAGAAGTCCTGTGAACGGCTTGGCATAAGACATCAGCCTTTTCATCAAAGCTACGTCAAACCCTTTATCTTGAATTTCACTTTCTTCAAAATGTCCCATGCTACACCTCCTTGTCTAGTTTTTCTTCTAGTAGTTGTTTGCGATAGAGGTCTTCGTAAGCTCCCTTTTGAACTAGTAGCTCACTATGAGTTCCTCTTTCTGTTATTACTCCGTCTTCTAAATAAAGAATTTCGTCAGCATCCTTAATTGCTGAAATTCTGTGAGATATTATAATACTTGTCCTGTCTTTCATAACCTCTTTAAGATGGCCTAGAATTTTTTCCTCTGTTTTAGTATCAACAGCGGACAGACAGTCGTCTAGAATTAAAATTTCAGGATTTTTAATAAGAGCTCTTGCAATAGCGACTCTTTGTTTTTGACCTCCAGATAGGGTGACTCCTTTTTCTCCTACAATAGTGTCATAGCCTGCAGGAAATTCAGTTATATCCTCATCTATAGCGGCTATCTTAGCAACCTCTATTACCCTTTCTCTAGGAAGCTCAGGATTAGAAAAAGCTATATTTTCATGGATACTGCAAGAAAACAAAAAAGCTTCTTGAGGTACATAACCAATTTTTTCTCTTAGCTTCTTGTGCTTTAAATCTTCTATATTAGTATCGCTAACATTTATAATCCCATCACTATGAGAGTAGAATCTCAAAAGCAAGGAGGCTACTGAAGACTTTCCGCTTCCTGTCTTCCCTACTATAGCGAGGATTTTGCCTTTATTAATATGAAAATCCAGATTCCTAAGGGCAAAATTTTCACTTTGAGGATATTTGAATGAAACATTTTCAAAGCTTATCCTCGGAGTGAACGCCTCTGGCCAAATAGCAGCTTCTTTATCGATTAAAGCAGGAGCAGTATCTAGTATTTCGTTAATTCTCTTGATGGAAGCAATCCCTCTTTGCATACTGTTGATTACCCAGCCTATAGCCATCATAGGCCAAATTAGCATGCCTAGATAGGTGATAAAAGCAACTAAATCACCTAGTGACAAAGAGCCATTTATAACCATCTTTCCACCTTGAAACAAGGCTATAAGAAAGCTGATAGAAGAAATAAAGCCTATCATAGGAAACATAAAGCCATAAATAGCTGCAAGCTTCATATTTTTATTTACATAAATTTCACTGGTATTTTCAAAATTACTGAGTGATGATTTTTCTCTTACGAAGGATTTTATAACTCTTATCCCACTGATTGATTCTTGGGTATGGTCGCTAAGCCCTGAAAAAGCTTCTTGAACTTGCTTGTAGAGCTTTTGAATTTTTTTGCCAAGAAAAGTCACTAGAGCAGCCATGAAAGGCAGAGGCAGTAATGCCCAAATAGTAAGCTTAGGATTTATAGTTGAAAACATAATGACCATGGTAGTTATAGAAATCACAATAGCATCTGTAGTCATGATGACACCGGGGCCAAAAGACATACGGATGGCTTGGATATCATTGGTAGCATGAGCCATTAAATCTCCAGTTTTCTTGTAGTTAAAAAATTCAGGGGTCATGTCCTCTAAGTGAATGAAAAGCTTATTTCTCAGCCAGCACTCAAGCTTTCTAGCACTTCCTATGATATTCATGCGCCAGAAATATCGAAATATAGCCACGAGACAGGCTATACCGATGATTATAAAACCATATAGAGTTATGCCGCTTGCATCTATGCTTCCAGATTTAATAGAGTCTGTAATTGACCCTATGATTTTAGGTGGGATAAGCTGAAGTAGGTCTACGATTATAAGAGCAGATACCCCAAGGAGATATTGCCGCTTATATGTGATTAAAAAATCCTTAAGATGTCTAAGTAAATACATATTTATGCTCCTTTTTATAAATGTAGTAGATATAAAAATTCATTACTAATCAATAGAATGTATTAATATTCTTGCTTATATTATTTGAATAAATTTTTTCATATTATAAAAATAAGTTTTTTGAATATTTAAAGATTTTATCAAAATATTATACCATATAAAAAAAGTTAAACGGGAATTAAAGCGTTGCTAAAAATAGATAAAAAGAAATAATTTCAAAAAAATATTGTATATAGAATTACCCTGTGCTATAATTCTAAAAAAATAACTCGCAGTTGTTTCTTTGCCGCCGGGTAAAGAAATCTAGGCGTCAGCTTTCCTATCGTTAGGCCATTGAAGATAGGAAGTGCTGGCGCTTTTGTTTTTGAGATGAGAAAGAGAAGGAAGCAATATGAAAACGGACATAGCATTAAAAGACAAATCAATATTAAAAAACTTTACAAAGTACTCACTTTCCAATGTGCTAGGGATGGTAGGCCTATCATGCTACATACTTGCAGATACATTTTTTATAGCAAATGGAGTGGGAGCAGATGGGCTTGCAGCTCTTAATCTAGCTATTCCAATCTACAGCTTTATTCATGGCTGTGCTCTTATGCTTGGGATAGGTGGGGTTACTAAATACTCCATATATAAAAGCCAAAATTCAGAGCATAAAGCAAATAGCATTTTTACAAATACTATTTATCTAGCGCTTTTAATCTCGCTTTTATTTATGGCATTAGGGTATTTTTATTCAGAAGGGCTAGCGCATATTCTAGGAGCAGACAGCAAAATATTTGCAATGACTAATACCTACTTAAAAGTCATGCTTTTGTTCACGCCGCTATTTATTGTAAATGAGATTCTCATATGCTTTGTGAGAAACGATTCAAAGCCTAGGCTCTCAATGACAGCAATGCTAGTTGGAAGTCTTTCAAATATAATTTTAGATTATATATTTATATTTGAATTCAAAATGGGGATGCTAGGAGCGGTGCTAGCTACAGGAGTATCTCCTATAATAAGCATGATAGTAATTTCTGTGCATTTTATAAAGAAAAAAAACAGCTTTTATTTGGTAAAGGTAAAACTACAATTGAGCAAAATAAAGACAATATTCTCTCTAGGTTTACCCTCGCTTATTACAGAGCTTTCAGCAGGGGTGGTGATGATAGTGTTTAACCTTATAATACTTAGACTTGAGGGCAACACTGGAGTAGCTGCTTATGGAGTAATTGCCAATATAGCTCTAGTAGTAACTGCTATGTTCGTAGGAATAGCTCAGGGAATACAGCCACTAGTCACAAAAGCATATGGCAAAGGCGAAAAAGAGGTAATCAATAAGACCTTAAAATATGCTCTAATTACCATGATAGGACTTGCTGCTATAATCTATATAACTACCGCAACCTTTGCTGATTCTATAACGCTGATGTTTAACAGTGATGGAAATCCCAAACTGCAAGAAATCGCAATTACGGGACTTAGACTGTATTTTACTTCAGGTATATTTGCAGGCTTTAATATAATAATTTCCATGTACTTTACATCCACTGAAAATCCAGCGCCTGCTCAGCTTATATCTCTGATAAGAGGATTTTTTCTAATCATACCTCTTGCTTTTATACTATCAAGAGCATTTGGAATTATTGGTGTGTGGATTACCTTTCCTCTTACAGAGGCTATGGTAGCTATAACTGTAGCGCTGTTTTTAACAAAAAAAATTGCAAACTCCTAAGACAAAATTATAAGAAAAGCTACGAAGACAAGCTACGAAGACAAGCTACTAATATAAAATTCTAAGAAAAACTAATAAGAATATCTATTTAATAGAAGCACAATTTAACGGCTATGTATTGGTGTATATTATATAAGATGGAGGAGATAAATATGAGTTTTTTTACTTACAAAGATGTGTATTTTGAAGAGGGTGTAAAGGTTTTGGAAGTCAATTTGCTCCCAGAAAAATATTGTAATTTTGACTGCATATTTTGTCCTATAGGACGTTCTCAAAATAAAATTGATGAGAAGATTTCGTTTGAGGATCAAGAGCAAGACATAAAAGAGCTTTTAGAAAGAATAGATAAAAATGAAATTGAGCTAGTATTTATTAATTCAAAAGGAGAAGCCTTTGTTAACGAAAAGCTAAGTGAAATAATTGATTTAATAAAATCTAAAAATGTAAAGGTGCGTCTGCTTTCAAATGGATATGTGCTAGGCAAGGATGAATATAGAAAAATTGCTAACAAATGCGATGAAGTAATTGGAGAACTAAAAGTCCTAGAAGAAGAGGATTTTCAAAAGGTGCAAAGGCCAATAGCTGGGTATACTATAGAGGAATATATATCCAATATGATAGAGTTTAATAAGCAGTATAAAGGAAAGTTTATATTTGAAATCACAATCATAAAGGGATATAATGATGACCAAGAATCAATAACAAAGCTAAAAGCTATAATAAAACAGCTACAGCCTGAGGAAATACAAGTAGTAAGACTAGAAGAAGAGCATTTTCAGAAAAAGCTAGGAATATCTGATGAACGCTTTGAGCAGATAAAAAGAGAATTGATGTAACCGTATATAAAAAACTATATTAGGAGGAAAATATTATGAAAAAATTTATAATTGAAAATGAATTCTGGGAGCTGTTTCCAACTGCCAAAATAGGAATCATCGTAGCAAATGATATTGATAACACCATAAAGGATGAAGCTAAATATGCTCCTATGCTAGCGGCTGCAGAAAAAGAGACAGATAAGTTCTTTACTGAAGGAGATTTTAGCAAAAATCCTGTAATAAAAGTTTGGAGAGAGGCCTTTACAAAATTCAAGACTAAAAAGGGTGCGAGATCTTCCATTGAAGCCTTATTAAAAAGAGTTTATAACGAAAATCACATAGGAACAATCAATCCTCTAGTCGATATATATAACTCAATATCTCTAAAATACGGTATGCCGTGTGGAGGAGAGGATATAGAAACCTTTGCAGGAGATGTAAGACTTACAAAAGCAATAGGTGATGAAGATTTCATAACCCTAGGCTCAGAAGAAAGCGCGCCACCATATGAAGGCGAAATAGTATACAAAGACGACAAGGGAGCTATCTGCAGATGCTGGAACTGGCGTGAATCTGTAAGAACTATGCTCACAGAAAATACGAAGCATGCTTTCTTATGTATAGAGCTAGTTGATGAAACTAGAACTGAGGATTTTGAAGCTGCCCTAAATGAACTATCTGGTCTAGTAACAGAAAACTTGGGAGGCACAGCTAAAATTTCTATATTGGATATAAACCATAATGAATTAGTCATAGTATAAGAATAAAATTACTATATTAATATAAATGACGTATTTAATATAGTAATTTTATGATAAAGAGATATTCTTCAATGATATAGAGGTTGTTTAATAAAAAAAATGACAGAATAAATAATAGCTCTTAACAAGAAAAATTATATATACAAAAAATTGGAAAACGATATCCTCCAATGCTTTGAAAAAACTAAAAAATAAATGTCTCTAATTCATTGACAAGGTCAGATTATTTTGATATCTTATAATACAATCAAACTAAATAACGAACATTTCAAATGTTTTTCCCTCATATAATACCGGTAATATGGACCGGAAGTCTCTACCGAAAACCGTAAATTTTCGACTATGAGTGGATCGCTGTGTATATTAAAATTGAGGAATACACTCGTGCGGCCACTCTATGCGCCCACGGGTGTTTTTTTGTAACAATTTTCAACTTAGTAGTTAAATTTTAGTATCCAAACAGGAGGAAATAATCTAATGGCAAAAATTCTGAAAGAAGCACTTACCTTCGACGACGTACTTTTAGTTCCGCAAAAATCTAACGTACTACCATATCAGGTAGATACATCCACTTACCTAGCAAAAACAGTAAAACTAAATATCCCTATAGTGAGCGCTGGTATGGACACAGTAACTGAGCATGGGATGGCGATAGCAGTAGCAAGAGAAGGCGGCATAGGAATCATACACAAAAACATGACTATAGCAGAGCAGGCTCTAGAGGTAGACAAGGTAAAGCGTTCAGAACATGGTGTTATAGTAGATCCATTTTTCTTAACAAAAGATAAAACTCTAGGAGAAGCAGATTCTCTTATGGGAAGATACCGTATATCTGGAGTACCTATAGTAGATGAGCAAGATAAACTTATAGGAATCCTTACAAACAGGGACATAAGATTCGAAACAGATTTCACTAAAAAAATTGAAGAAGCTATGACAAGCGAAAACCTAATCACAGCACTTGAAGGAGTTTCTTTAGAAGAAGCTCAGCATATATTAGCTAAACACAAAATAGAAAAGCTTCCTATAGTAGACAAAGATGGATACCTAAAAGGACTAATAACTATAAAAGACATTGAAAAGAAAATTAAATTCCCTAACTCTGCAACAGATAGCCAAGGTAGACTTCTTTGTGGAGCTGCAGTAGGCGTAACTGAAGATATGATGGAAAGAATAGATGCTTTAGTAAATGCTAAAGTAGATATCATAGTAATAGATACAGCTCATGGACATTCTCAAGGAGTAATTCAGGCAGTTAAAAAATCTAAAGAAAAATATCCAGAGCTTCCAGTAATAGCTGGAAACGTAGCAACTGGACTAGCTACAAGAGAGCTAATCGAAGCTGGGGCTGACTGCGTTAAGGTAGGAATAGGACCTGGCTCAATTTGTACTACAAGAGTAGTAGCAGGAGTAGGAGTCCCTCAAATATCAGCAGTTATGGATTGCTACGAAGAAGCCTCTAAACACAATATTCCAATAATAGCAGATGGTGGAATCAAATACTCTGGAGACGTAGTAAAAGCAATCGCAGCTGGAGGCTCAGCAGTAATGCTAGGTTCACTGCTTGCAGGAACTAAAGAAAGCCCAGGAGAAACAGTAATCTACAAAGGCCGTTCATTTAAATCATATAGAGGAATGGGCTCACTAGCAGCTATGGAAAAAGGCTCAAAAGATAGATACTTCCAAAAAGACGCAAAGAAATTAGTACCAGAAGGAGTAGAAGGCATGGTTCCTTACAAAGGAGAAGCATCTGAGCTTATATTCCAAATGGTTGGAGGACTTCGCTCAGGTATGGGATACTGCGGAACTCCTACAATAAAAGACCTCATAGAAAACTCAGAGTTCGTAAGAATAACAGCGGCAGGATTAAGAGAAAGTCATCCTCATGATATTACAGTAACTAAAGAAGCACCTAACTACAGTGCTAATATGGAGGTCTAAAAATAATGAAACACGAAACAGTACTAATAATAGATTTTGGTGGACAGTACAACCAGCTTATAGCGAGAAGAGTTAGAGAAGCAAAAGTATACTGTGAAATCGTACCCTACAAAAAAGCAATGAATAAAATAAAGGAAGTTAAGCCTGAAGGAATCATCTTTACTGGAGGACCATCTAGTGTAAATGATCCTGGAGCTCCAGATATCGAAGCAGAAATATTTGACCTAGGCATTCCTATACTTGGAATCTGCTATGGAGCACAGCTTACAGCAAAAGTTCTAGGTGGAAGCGTAACAAAACCAGAAAAAAGAGAATACGGAAAAACAGAGATAAACTATGCTGGTGGAAAATTATTTAAAGATGTTGATAAATCAAACATCTGCTGGATGAGTCACACAGACCAGATAGATAAGCTTCCAGAAGGCTTCACAATTACAGCGGCTACACATGACTGCCCAGTAGCAGCAATGGAAAATGTAGACAAAAAACTATATGCACTTCAGTTTCATCCAGAAGTAGAGCATACAGTACAGGGCTACAAAATAATTCGTAATTTCCTATTTGAAGTATGCGCTTTGTCTGGCGATTTTACTTCAGACTCCTTCATAGATGATAAAGTAAGGCTCATAAGACAGCAGGTGGGAGATAAAAAAACCCTTTGCGCCCTTAGTGGAGGGGTTGATTCCTCTGTGGCAGCAGTTCTCGTACATAAAGCCATAGGGGATAACCTCACCTGTATATTCGTAGACCATGGTCTACTTAGAAAAAATGAAGGTGATGATGTAGAGAGAATATTTAGAGATGAATTCTCTATGAATCTAATCAGAGTAAATGCTCAGGAAAGATTCCTTTCAAAGCTGGCTGGAGTAACTGACCCAGAAAGAAAAAGAAAAATTATTGGAGAAGAATTCATAAGAGTATTTGAAGAGGAATCTAAAAAGCTAGGGGACGTAGAGTTTCTAGTACAAGGGACAATCTACCCAGACGTAATAGAAAGTGGAACAGATGAAGCAGCTGTAATCAAGAGCCACCACAATGTTGGAGGGCTTCCTGAAGACATGAAGCTGAGCCTAGTTGAGCCACTTAGAGAGCTTTTCAAAGACGAAGTTAGAAATGTTGGACTAGAGCTAGGAATTCCTGAATACCTTATATTTAGACATCCATTCCCAGGACCAGGACTAGGAATCAGAGTACTTGGAGAAGTAACTGAGGAAAAATGCGACATACTAAGAGAAGCTGATGCTATATATAGAGAAGAACTAGAAAAAGCTGGTCTAGGAAGAAAAATTTGGCAAGCATTTGCAACACTTCCAGATGTAAAAACCGTAGGAGTAATGGGAGATGAGCGTACCTACTCATATATGGTAGGCCTAAGAGCAATCACCTCAACTGATGGAATGACAGGAGAATTTTATCCTATCCCATATGAAGTGCTAGGAACCATATCAACTAGAATAGTAAACGAAGTAAAAGGCGTAAATAGAGTAGTCTATGACGTAACAGGAAAACCACCAGCGACAATTGAGTGGGAATAAAGAATCAAAGCCCTAAATATTGAAATTACAATATTTAGGGCTTTACTATTATAAGGAAATGATATTACAATCAGTTATAATATGCAAAGAAGTCCAAGAGCCATCAAATGGTAATCTTAACTTCATTAATGTAAGTAGTCAATTTTATAATAAAGAAATAGCAGAGTTTGACTTTGTTGTTTCTTGGATTCTTCAAGAGGGAGTAAATCAAAAGGGACGCTTCTTTTTGATTCTAATTCTATCAATTATCAATCTAAGAATATAATAAAAGCAGATGAGAGTGGTCAATAATAACCCCATCCCAAATGATTTGTCATAGACATAAAATTGTATATTGTTGATGTTCTATGACATTTTTATTTCTATATAAAGAACAATTTGTTTACTTCTGTACTTATATAATATAAAATATAAGCATAAAAGTAAAAAAAGGGTGAATTAGATGGATTATCATAAACTTTTAGAAACTTTACTTCGTGAAAAAGAAGGAATGCTTTTAACTAAAGATATAATAGAAGCTGGAATTTCAAAACAGTTATTAAGCAAATATGTAAAAAAAGGATATATAGAAAGAGTTACTCAAGGAGTGTATTTATCTAAAGATGCATTTGAAGATGCGATGTATGTTTTACAAGCGAGAAGTAAAAAGGCTATTTTTTCACACGAGACAGCACTTTATTTACATGATTTAACCGATAGAGACCCTTTACAGTATACAGTTACTTTACCATCAGGATACAATGCCTCCAATTTTAAAAATGATGGTATTTATGTATATTTTATAAAAAATGATCTATTGAATCTAGGTGTAGAATATGGGAAAACCCCATTTGGGAGAAATATTCGAGTCTATAATAAAGAACGTACTATTTGCGATATCGTAAGGAACCGAAATGTTATTGATTCTGCGATTATCAATGAAGGAATTAGAAGATATTTATCGGAGAAAGAAAAAGATATCCCAAAACTATTACAATATGCAGAAAAATTTAGAGTAGAGAAGATAATTAGGCAATATGTGGAGGTTTTGATATGAGGACATTAAGGCAAATTAAAGATTTGATTAATAATATAGCCAAGAAGAAAAGCATAAATCCTCAAATACTACTTAGAAATTATATGATGGAAAGACTTCTTGAAAGAATTGCTTTATCAAATTATAAAGAAAACTTTATTTTAAAAGGTGGCATGCTTATTAGCTCACTTATTGGTGTAGAAAGTCGTTCAACAGTAGATATGGATACTACAATGAAAAATAAAGCAGTAACTATTGATTCAATTAAGTTAACGTTTGAGGATATTATTACTATTGATACTGGAGATGGAGTTAAATTTGAAATAAAGAAGGTTGAAGAAATAAGAGATGAAGCAGATTATCCAGGTTTTAGGGTATCAATTGATGCAATACTTGAAAATGCTAAAATTCCAATTAAAGTTGATATTACTACAGGTGATGAAATAACGCCGAAAGAGATTTTGCATATGTATCAACTGTTATTAGAAGATAGAGAAATTGAGATTCTAAGCTATAATATAGAAACAATTCTTGCTGAGAAATTAGAAACAATTATTACACGATCTACAGCTAATACAAGAATGAGAGATTTCTATGATGTTCATATATTGTACCAGCTTCAAAGGGATTCAATTGATTTAATTGTTTTAAAAGAAGCTCTTATAGGAACAGGGAAAAAGCGTGGAACATTTCATGTTATTAAAAAAGGTTATGATATTATTGAAGGTGTGTTTTCCAATGAAAATATGGCTTTGAGTTGGAAAAAGTATCAAAAGAAGTATTCTTATGCATCTGATATTAGTTGGGAACAAATTGGTATTTCAATTAGGAAGCTTTGGAAATCGATTGATTAATATTTATAATATTGACCCCATTTTGACTCCTAAAAGGTTAACAGACAACTTTTTTACTAACAATAGTGATAGTATGAACACTAAAAATCACTATTTATCAAAGAAAATCAAAAGGCATAAACTAATCTGTATCGAGTGGGAGTAGTAAATCAAATCCGTGTATCCTTTTTAATAAAGGAATACACGGGTTTTTAATTTTCGTATTGCACTAATAAGGTAAACTAGTTTGAAATGTGCGTATTAATTATATAATTTAAGAACCGATACAACAAAATTTATATTGTTGCATATGCACTGAGAAAACAGTATACTATCAGTATAGATGGAACAGTGGAGGATAATATGAATCACAAAGAAAAGATACTTAACTATCTAAAAGAAAACAACGGAGTCATCACAACACAATATTGTAAAGAAGAAGGAATTCCTAGAGTATATCTTACAAGGCTTGTAGAAGAAAATATACTTTCTAGAGTGGATAGAGGTATTTATATTTCAAAACAGGGAGATTATGACGAATATTATTTTTTTCAGCATAAATTTAAAAAAACGGTATTTTCTTATGAGACAGCTCTATATTTACAAGGATTAACTGATAAAATACCACAATTGATTGAGGCGAGTGTCCCTTACAGCTATAAAATTAATAATCTTCCCAATAATGTAAAACTATATTATGTGAAAAGCGATATATCAGATATGGGAGCGATAGAAGTAAAAACTATATATCAAAATAAGGTCAGAGCATATAACATTGAAAGAATAATATGTGATTTTGTTCAAAACAAGAATAACATAGATCCAGAAGTTTATGTTAAGACAATACGAGGATATGCATCATCTAAAAACTCTGATATAAATAAACTCTTTATATATGCTAAAAAAATGGGGATTATTGAAAAGGTAAGAAGTACAATGGAGGTTATTTATGAATAAAGATAAAATAACAGCTATGTGCCGTAAAGTATCCAATGAAACAGGATTAACTTTTAATTCTGTTATGACATATTATTTTTTAGAAAGTGTTTTAAGAAAATTATCAATTAGCAAATATAATGATAAATTTATTTTTAAAGGTGGATATATACTTTCAAATATAGTGGGATTGGATTCAAGAAGCACCGTAGATATTGATTTTCTTTTTAAGAATATGCCTTTAACTGAAGAACTTCTAGTTGAAATTTTTGATGATATTTTAGAATATAATGAAAAAGATTCCATTCAATATGAGCTAAAGGGTATACAAGAAATTAAAAAACAAGATGAATATGGGGGATATAGAATCCAGATTCTATGTAAATTAGACAATATAAGACAAATTGTTCCTTTAGATATAGCAACAGGAGATATATTGACATATAAACCAGTAGATTATGAATACAAAACAATATTTTCTGAAGATAACTTAAAAATCAAAGCATACAATTTAGAAACAATGTTAGCAGAGAAATTAGAAACCATTTATTCCAAAGGATTTTTAAATAGCAGAAGTAAAGATTTTTATGATATCCATCTAATATATAGATTCAAAAGCAATGATGTTGATTTTGAAAAGCTGTCTAAAGCTTGTGAAAGAACTTTTGATTATAGGGGTACCATACTTGACTTTGCAAGTTTTAAAGAAATGATAGACATAATCTTAGCAGATAAGGGATTTAATGATAGGTGGAAAGCATATGCAAATAAAAATAATTATGTTAAAGAAATCTCTTTTGAAAATGTTATTGAAAGTTTGATATTAATAATTGAGCAAATTATTTTAATTGGAACTGGTACTGGAACGGGTAAAAAAATTTAAAAATCATACGAAATTAATGATATACACTAGAACTATTTGCAAAAAATATACTGATAGTGCAGGGTTTTATAAAGAAAAGACATAAAGGGAGTGAAGAGTGGGAGTAATTAAAGAAAACCCTAGAGCTTTTGAAATACAAAGGTTTCTAGGGTTTGTTTTTTTGCCGTGATACATTTTTTAATTTTCATGCACTTCTTTATTGCCAGATGAATAAAATTATTCCATAGATAGAGGAAGTGGAGGACTCCTAAGCCATGATTACACCATGTATATTAGATTTAACTACTTTAATCTATATATGACATTTTTACCTTTTCCAAGTTTCTCTATAATAGAGTTATCTACCATATTTCTTAACAACTTGATAGCCATAGAACTTGAAATTGAAAGATTTTTTTCTATATCTGTTCTTTTGATATATTCATTTTCCTTTAACATATTAACTATTAAATACTCCTTATCGCTCAAATTCTTTTCCAATTTAGAGATTGATTTTTCTTTGAGGGTATTTGGAAGTGTTATTTTAAAAGCATTGCTAGATATTTCTATTTTAGGTTTTACATTATATTCATTATAGCTTTCTATTATCTTAGGGATGCCAGTTCCATATGCTTCAATTAATTTTAGGCGATAAAAAATATTTGCAAGATTTCTATTTCTCAAAATAGATACCCCTAGCATGATATCATCTTCACTGAGGCCTTTAGTAAGGCCGCCTATAGTAACTATCTCTATTTTGTCATCAAATACACTTATTAGTGTACTGCTGCTATAGGAGTATTCTTTGTGAACAATAGAATTTAAAAGAGCTTCCCTGATGGCAATTTCAGGATACTCTCTGGTATCAGTTCTTTTAAGACCAGTTATTTCAGAATTAGTCCTATTATATCTATTTAAAAAAGAATATACGTCCTTCATCTGTTTTAACAAAGACCCTGAAAATTCAAATCTGTCCTTAAAAATTTCCTTAGTGCTACCTTCAAATACGGCGGTTTTTATAGTGTGTGGACATTGCTCAGACAATAAAAGGCCTAGATTAGTATATAATCCATCCTCATCAATGATATTAAAAGTTCTCATTTGAGAGTGTTCTAGCTTTATATTTGCATCTTCAAATTCTTTTTTTAAAAAATCAAAATCTAGATTTTGATTCAAAGATCTAAGCTCTTCAAAGTTATCTCCATCAGTATCTCTAATCATTTTTAAAATGGCAGCATCAGTGGCAGGAACGGAAGAAGCCCCTTGTCTTACATAAACGCCTGAAGGCCGTATACCTTTGTCGATCAAATAATAAGGAGAAGAAGCTCCTTTTTGCACATCAACAACAATTACATCATTACTATCTATTTTTTCTACTAAGATAGATGTAAATAGAGTTATATCTGGCTTTATAGAATCCCTTATAGAATTAGATAACTTTAAAATATCAGTGTCTAATTTTTGTACTCCTAAAACCTTACCGTCATCATCTATTCCAATATAAATCTTACCACCAGAAGTATTAGCAAAGGCAATCACTGTCTTTAATATATCTTTAACATATTCTTTTTTTAGTTCCAAGTGAATGCTTTCCTTAAACATATATTCTATACCTCGTTTTCATATTAATTTAAATATTCAAGTACATTCAAACACTATTCGAACACCTTCTAACACTATTCTAATACTATATATTAGTTTTAGCAAGATAGTTTAGTTTGAAAGAGTAACTAAATATATTAAAGAATCAACGGCTAGAATCAACAGGGACGGTTCTTTTTGATTCTAATTCTATCAATTATCAATCTAAGAACCTAATAAAATCAAATACGGTTGTTTTATAAAATGACAGCATTTGTTAAAAAAATGTTAATTATCATCAAAATAAATAACCAAGAGGGAAAAGTGACGAGAGTGGTCAAAAAGAACAACCATGACAAGCTTTGCCACACAGAATACATGTAACTGTCCTAGCGTTTTCATATATAATTTAAGTAGCAGGAGTTAAAGTCGAGGGACGGTTTGGCGGTAAAACCCCGTTTTTTGAACATGACTTTGTTGTCTTTGAGCACACAGAATTGCTTCTTTGAAAGCGTACACTAATCTTTCTTTTTTTCAGACAACTTCTCCTGCTAATCATATTATACAGGAGCTTAAATTGCTATGAAAGCTCTACTTAATATTTGCTCTGGTTTGGATGTTCATAAGGAGATTATTGAAGTTTGCATTTTAAAGGGAGACTCTTCTGATGATGTTAATGTTGTTAGAGCTAGCTTTTCAACTTTGCGTGGGGATTTGTTTAAGTTAAGAGATTTTTTAGTTATGAATGATTGTTTTCATGTTGCTATGGAAAGTACTGGTATTTACTGGATGGCTCTTTATGATATTTTACAAGAGCATTCAGGTTTTACTGTATACGTTGTTAATGCTCATCATATGCGTAATATCCCTGGCAGAAAGACTGATGTAAAGGATGCTCAGTGGATTGCTGAACTATTTCGTTTTGGGCTTTTAAATTCTAGTTTTATTCCTTGTAAAGCTGTTCGTGAACTTAGAGAATATACTAGGTTTTACAAGAAAGTAAATGAAAATAGAGCCCAGTTAGTTACTAGAATTGAAAAGTTTTTGCAAATCCATGGTTTTAAGCTTTCTTCTTTGTATATTTTAGGTGAAATTGGCGATGATATGAGTTCTTTTGCTACTTCTTCTAATATTACATCTTGGGCAGGGCTTTGCCCTAGAAATAATGAAAGTGCTGGCAAGAAAAAATCTCAAAAGATTTTGCATGGCAATACTTATGTAAAATCTATTCTTTGTCAGTGTGCATGGGCTGCTGTAAGGACTCGTAATACTCGTATTGCTAAGTGGTTTTGGTCTCATCAAGGTAAAATTGGGCAAAAGAAATCAATCATTGCTGTAGCTAGAAAATTACTTGTGTATATTTACATGATTCTTAGTTCTAGATCGCCTTACAATGCTAAGTTAGATATGACGTAAAAAAAGCCTTAATTTCAAAACAATTTTGTTTTAAAAAAAGGCTAGTTTAATCTATTTGGCATGGAGATTTATATTTTGGCTCGATGCCTTTTTGTAGTTGCTTAATTTATGTTTGTTTTATCATTCGTGTATTTTTGTTACACACTAACAACCATGACAAGCTTTGCCACACCGAATACATGTAACTGTCCTAGGGTTTTCATATATAATTTTAAGTAGTTTGTTACACACTAACCGTCCCCAATGATTTGCCCAATGATTTGAATAAAATTTATCCAATAAATTTATGTAACTAATGGATAAATTATGGTACACTGATTATTCAGAAAATATTAATCTAAAGGAGATAACATGAAGCCAAATATTAATAGTAATATAGCAATAATAGGGGTTCCTCTCGATTTAGGAGCAGGAACAAGAGGTGTGAACTTAGGCCCTGACGCTATCAGATACGCAGGGGTAGAAGAAAGGCTAAAAAATATCGGATATAATGTCGAGGATCTAGGCGATATTCCTGTAAATAGATCTCAAGCTTTTACTGAACCGAATTCGAATCTTAAAAATCTAAATGTAATATCAGAGGTTAACTCTTTGCTTTCAGAAAAAGTTTTTTCAGTAATGAGTGAAGGTAAATTTCCATTAGTGTTGGGAGGAGACCATAGTATAGCTATAGGAACGATTTCTGGAGTTCTAAAGTATAAAAAAAGTCTAGGTGTCATTTGGTTTGATGCACACGGAGATATCAATACGCCTGAAACGTCACCTTCAGGTAATATCCATGGTATGCCTGTTGCAGTCCTTTTAGGTCTAGGGGATAAGAGTTTAACAAAAATAGTTGGAGAAAATAATTTTCTAAAAAAAGAAAATATTGTTTATATAGGCTCAAGAGATTTGGACAGCGGAGAGCGAAAAGCTATGAAAGAGCAAGGTATAACAGTATTCACTATGCATGAGATAGATGATATGGGTATCAAGAAAGTAATGGAAGAAGCTATAAAAATAGCAGGAGATAATACTGATGGAATCCATGTTAGTTTTGATATGGACGCCCTTGATCCAAGTATTGCACCGGGAACCGGTACAAAGGTACCAGGAGGAATGAATTACAGGGAAGCTCATTATGCATTGGAGCTTATAGCCAAATCAGAAAAGCTTGTAAGTGCAGAGTTTGTAGAAGTGAACCCGCTTCTGGACAATGCAAATATGACAGGTAAGGCGGCAGCTGTCCTTGTAGGATCATTGATGGGAGAATGGTTGATATAAAGAAATCAATAGAATCAACAGGGACGGTTCTTTTTGATTCTAAGTTGAGAATTTGCATATAAATATAATTTGAACCTACTAAGTAGTTTGATGGAAGTAATCTTACTATATGGTAGGTTCTTTTTGATTATAATTCTATTAATAATCAATCTAAGAATATAACAATCTAAGAATATAATAAAAACATATGAGAGTGGTCAAAAAGAACGGCCCCCAATGATTGATGTTCGATAGATTCTGAGAAGATAAGGGATAATGTATGATAACATTACTTTTAATGTTTATTTTATCTATAGTTTCAATGTATTATTTTTTTAAGTTAAGAAAAATTGATAAAACGAAAAGCGAAAACCTTTCTAGCTTGATTATTCTAACTCCTGTGGTTAATAATCTGTTACCGATAGAAGCCGAATTAAAAGACATGATAATCTTATTTATGTTTTCTCTGTCAATTGTCTTATTGAGGAAAGGCTTGAAAGATGAAGAGAAAAAGAAGAGCTTTTATATCTCAGAAAAAAATAATTTAAAAGAGTAACAAAACATATTAATGTTAGAGACTGTAAATAATTTTGTGTATGATAATTTACGGTCTCTATATTTTAAGTTATATTTTTCTTTTCTTACTGAAGAAGCCATTTTTCAGCTTCTTCTCTACTTTCGTACAATCTAAAATGATTGCCTTTACTTATTTCTATAGCCATTTCTTTAAGTATATATTTTTTTGATGGTGAGTTATTTTATCACAATAATAATAAAGTGTGAATGCTTTACAATTATTAATCAGGGTATTTTATAAATAGCCATAATAAAGTTTTCAGCTTTATAGTATCTAATATGTAGATACTTAAGAACCCACGAGGTTTAAGATGCAAATCACTAACCAATGCTTTATAATATTATAGACAAATAATATAAAGAATGGTTGATGAAAAACTATGAAAACAAACAACTTGACACAGGGTAGTATTTTAAGCGCACTATTTAAACTAGCCATCCCTATAATGGGAACGTCTTTTGTTCAGATGGCTTACAATATGACGGATATGATTTGGGTGGGAAGAGTTGGTTCAAGAGCCGTAGCAGCAGTAGGAACAGCTGGATTTTTTACTTGGCTTGCTATGGCTTTTATCCTTATACCAAAAATAGGTGCTGAGGTAGGAGTAGCTCAGTCTATAGGAAAAAACGATATGAAAGAGGCTAAGGTTTATATCAAGCACACACTTCAAATGATAGTAGTAATTGCTCTGATATATGCACTTTCTCTTATAACATTTAGAAAACCTCTCATAGGATTTTTTAATCTAGGAGAACCAGATATAATCCAAAATGCAATTAATTATCTAATACTCATATCCTTTGGACTTGTTTTTTATTTTGTAAATCCAGTATTTACAGCTATTTTCAACGGCTACGGAGAAAGCAGAACTCCATTTATAATAAATTCAATCGGACTTTTGGTGAATATGGTACTAGACCCATTGCTGATTTTAGGACTAGGGCCTATTCCAAGACTAGAGGTAGCTGGAGCAGCTATTGCAACAGTTATAGCGCAAGCAGTAGTTACTCTAATATTTGTGCTAAATGCGAGGATGAGGCCAGAGCTTTTTTCAGGACTTAATCTCTTCAAAGCTCCAGATATGGCTCATATTAATAAAATTTTCAAGCTAGGGCTTCCAGTCGCACTTCAAAGCGGGTTATTTACTGTGTTTGCAATGGTAATAGCCAGAATAATAGCTCAGTGGGGACCGATTCCTATAGCTGTTCAGAAGGTAGGTTCTCAGATTGAGGCTGTTTCGTGGATGACAGCAGGAGGATTTCAAACTGCTATGAGCACCTTTGTAGGGCAAAACTATGGAGCAAAGAACTGGGATAGAATTACAAAAGGATATATGGTTGGACTAGGTATTATGACAGTAATTGGAATATTTACAACAGGCTTGCTTTATTTTGGAGCTAGACCTATATTTTCAATATTTATACCAGAGCCAGAGAGCATAAGCTATGGGGTAGTATACTTAAAAATATTAGCACTTTCTCAGCTTTTTATGTGCATAGAGCTAACTACAGCAGGGGCGTTTAATGGACTGGGAAATACAGTTCCACCATCTATAATAGGTATAGTATTCAATGCTCTAAGAATACCAGGAGCGCTCATACTTTCAGCTACCAGTCTAGGGTTAAACGGTGTATGGTGGGCGATTAGCATTTCAAGTATATTTAAAGGAGTTATCTTAGCTACGTGGTATATGATGCTGCTAAAAAAGTCAAATAAAGCCATTGGTGAGGTAGTTTTGGAGTCTTAACTTTATTTACTAAATATTTTAGTTAGGAAATGAAAACTTTTATAAAAGGAGTAAGCTATGAACAGAGAAATATATATAACTGGACACAAAAATCCAGATACGGACTCAATTGTATCTGCTATTGCCTATTCAAAGCTAAAGCAAAAAAGAAATGGCCTAAATGCGATTCCTGTTAGACTGGGAGAAATCAACAGTGAGACCCAGTTTGTACTAGATTATTTTAAGGTAGAGAAGCCTAGATATATGGACACTATAAAGCCTAGGGTAGGGGATTTGGACATGGATCCAGCCTTTTATGCTTCTCCAGAGATTTCTCTAGCAAAAGCAATTAGGCTCATTCAGTCAAATCACAACAACAATATTGCTGTAGTAGATGATTCAAACAATCTAGTTGGAGTAGTAAGCCTTTCAAATATTACAGCCTGCTACTTGGACGTTTGGGATGATGCAATAATTAAAAATTCAAATACTCCTCTTGAAAACATAGTGGAAACTTTGTCGGGGGAACTGCTGTATACACCAGAAGTCATACGTCCATTTGGCTTTATGCATGTATACGCTATGACTCCTCAAAAAGCAGAGGAATTCATAAGTGAAGGAGATATAGTAATAGTAGGAGACCGCTCAGATGCTCAGCTAGATGCAATAAACAGAAATGTCTCTGTGCTAATTCTAACTGGAGGCTGTGAGATTGAGCCGGGTATACTATCTGAAGCCGAGAAGCGAAATATTGTGGTGCTAAGAACCAATTTCAATAGCTTTATGGCAGCTAGACTTCTTCCGCAATCAGTACCTATAAGCTATGTAATGACTACTGAAAACATTGTGACCTTCGATTTGGATGATTTTGTGGAGGATGTTCAGAAAATCATGGGAGAAACTAGGTACAGAAGCTATCCAGTAATAGATGAAACAGGACATGTTGCTGGAAATATTTCGAGATTTCACCTTATCTCAAATCCTCAAAAAGAGCTGATACTAGTAGACCATAACGAAAAAAACCAATCTATACCAGGGATAGACTATGCAAGAATTACAGAAATAATAGACCATCATAGAATAGCAAACATAACTACAGGACATCCTGTGTTTTTTAGAAATGAAACAGTAGGAAGTACGTCTACTATCATTGCTAAAATGTATATAGAGCAAGGGATAAGACCAGAGCAATCAATCGCAGGAATCCTAAGCGCCGCTATTATATCTGATACTCTTATGCTCAGAAGCCCTACAGCTACTGAGCTAGATAGACAAATGCTAGAAAGAATGTCAAAAATAGCAGGAATAGATATAGAAACCTTTGCAAAAGAGATGTTTAGAGCAGGGACCTCATTAGAAGAAAAAGAGCCAGTGGATTTATTAAGAGGAGATGTAAAAGAGTTTATAATAAGTGGCAAGAGAGTAAGAATAGCACAGGTTATGACTATGGACTTAGATAGTCTAGAGGGCATCAGGCTCGCTCTTATTGAAAAAATGACTGAGCTTAGACTTGCTGGTGGAGAAGACGATTTTGTCCTTGTGCTTACTGACATACTAAAGGAAACTTCAAAATTCATAGTAGTAGGACCAGATGCAGAAAGCATAGCTAGAAGCTTTGATGCTGAGCTGGTTGACAGTACCTTCTTAGCACCTGGAGTACTATCTAGAAAGAAACAAGTAGTACCAAAGATAACTCAAGCTTTAGAAAAATAATCAAAGTGGAGGGAAACTATGGGAGATTCAAAGTTTTGTACGAATTGTGGAGCAAAAACTCAGCCAGAAGATGTATTTTGTGAAAGCTGTGGACAAAAATTAGAAGCTGATGATTACGAAAATAAGTCAGAAGTAAAGGAAGAAAAAAGTCCATACCAAAAACAAGAAGATAGCATTGTACCACCTGCTAGGCAAGCAGCTAGAGAACCTTTTAGGGAGCCTTTCCCAGATAGACCAAAGAAAAAAGGAAACTCAGGAGTAATAGCAGTAGTAGCGCTTCTAGTAATAGTAATTTTTGGTGGAGGCTACTGGTTTTTTTCGCAAAAAGGGGAAAATGATAATATAGCAGACCAGCCAAATCAAAATGCAGACTCTTCAAATCAAAATTCGCAGGCTTCAAATGAGGGAACTGGAGAAACCCAGCAAACCGAGCCTACATCGTCTCAGCTAGATTTGACAAAGGCTAGGACCTATTTATCTACACCAGGCTATAAATCTACATTCTTTGTAAACTATCCAGATGGAATGGCAGGTGTAGTGGAGAGATTTAGCGGAAGAGGACCAAATGCAAATGAAGGAGTAATCGTTTCAGAGGTCGAAGTAGTAAGAGAAAATGGAGAGGACTACGGATATGGGTTTCATTATGTGACTCGCCAAGATGGAAGCTATTACATTTTGGATTCCACACCATTTGAAATCTATCCTCATCTTAAGGATGATTTATCCATAGGAAAGACGTGGAGCTATAAGGATGAAGTGTTCGGCGATATTGTTTGGACTGTTATGGATATGGGAGTGGACTTGGATTTAGGCTTTGAAAAATTCAGCAACTGCCTTGTAGTAAAAGAAGACAATCAAGCAGCTGGGTTTGTAACAATTGCTTACTACGCTCCAGGTAGTGGAATGATTTACTCTACTGATGCAAGTGGAAACAACGATTACTACAAGATGACTGCAAAAGAGCAAATAGGAACAGAGCAAGCAGAAAGTCAAATAGTTAAATGGTGTCCTAATTATTTAGAAATTAAAGACGATAGGACTCAGTAGTTTAGTAATTTTGATAGTAAAATTTGAGTTAGATTAAGGGGGAAACGCTATGGTAGGATTGATAGTTTTGGGACTTATAGTAGTTGGAGTTGTAGGCTTTGTTATTCAGATTTACAACAATTTGGTTCAATTAAGACAAAGGGTTAAAAACGCTTGGTCTCAAGTGGATGTACAGCTAAAAAGAAGATATGATTTGATTCCAAACCTTGTAAATACAGTAAAAGGCTATGCTGAGCATGAAAAAACAACACTAGAAAATGTAACAAAAGCTAGAACAATGGCTATGAATGCAGGGACTGTTCAAGAACAGACTCAAGCAGAAAACATGCTAACAGGGGCTCTTCGCTCTTTATTTGCTGTAGCTGAAGCATATCCAGACCTAAAAGCAAACACAAATTTCTTACAGCTGCAAGCAGAGCTAAGCGATACAGAAAGCAAAATCGCTTTTTCACGCCAGTTCTATAATGATACAGTTCAAAAATTCAATACAAGCATAGAGGTATTCCCAAATAGCCTTATAGCTGGAAACATGGGCTTTACTCCTGCTGATTATTTTACACTTCAGGATGAACCAGAAGCTAGAGAAACAGTAAAGGTGGAATTTTAGGAAGGAGAATTTGCTATGGACAAAAGCTTTTCCTCGTATAGCCTAAAATTAAATAAAGTAATAATAATCTTGACTATAGTATTGATGGTTTTTATACCTAATCAAGCGTTTGCTGATAGAAGCCTAAGTATGAGAAGTCTATACATTGATGCCCAGCTCTTGCCTGATGCTTCAATGAGAGTAACAGAAAAAATAACTGTGGAATTTAATGAGCAGTGGAATGGATTTTATGTCAAAATTCCAGAAGGAACTACGCCTATTGTAGATGTGTCGGTCAGTGAAAGTGGCCAGCCCTATACCTATAATCCAAGCACTGAATATGGTCCACCAGGAACCTTCCTCACTAAAAAAGAAGGAAGTGACATCCTCATAGACTGGAGCATAGATGCCTACGACCAGACGAGAACCTTTGAGCTTTCCTATACTGTGGTAAATGCTGTAAAAATTCACAATGACGTTGCAGAGCTATATAGAAAATTTGTAGGTGATGCAAATGGCAATAAGATAAACGATGTGCAGGTTAATCTTAGCCTCCCATCTGGTGCAGAAAGCTATATTCAAGGTCAAGATATTAGGATTTGGGGACATGGCCCCTTAGATGGGGTTGTAGAATTTACTCAAAATAATGGAGTGACTTGGAAAACTAGCAATCTATCTCCCTACACATTTGTAGAAGGAAGAGTAGTAATGCCTACAGCACTTTTTTCTGATGCGCCTAGAGAAGCCTACACAAACCAAATGGCCTTAGGGAGTATATTGTCAGAAGAGCAAGCAAATGCAGACAAAGCCAATAAAGAAAGACAAAAGGCTAGATTTGAGCTAGGCGGAGCTGCAGGAATAATAGCAGCTGCTATAGGGGCTCTTATATATTTATGGGGAAGATTCGGAAGAAAATATAGATTAAACTTTGAAGGTGACTACTATAGAGACCTTCCAGCAGACTATAGCCCAGCTGAACTAAGTATACTTTGGAATTACAAAAAAATGAAGCCAGAGGATATAACAGCGACTATTTTGGATCTAGCAAGAAGAAAATTTCTATACCTAGAAGAAGATAAAGTAGAAGTAAAAAAACTCATAGGAACCAAGGAAGTCACAACCTACAAGCTTACATTTATGCCAGAACCAGAACCTGGAAGCTTTAAGAATCCAGAAGATGCTGTACTCAAAAGGCATGAGCAAAAATTGCTTGACTACCTAAAAAACGATATAGGTGGAAGACAGCCTTTTATTCATCTTACAGAAATAGAGGATTATGCTAAAAAATATGGAGAAGAGTTCTATAAATTCTGGCAAAGCTGGACAGAGGATATAGAAATTGCTACAGCAAAATATAGTTTCTTTGATGAAAACAAAGCCCTATATAAATATTCTGCAATCGGTGGAATTTTGCTAATTGCACTTGGTATTTTTACTATCTTTAAAATGCTTGCGATTGGGATAGCTTTAGTCGTATCAGGGCTTATGATATTGCTAGTACCTCAGCTATTTAGAAGACGCTCTCCAAATGGTCAGGACGACTACGTAAAATGGAAAGCATTTAAAAAATTTCTAGAGCATTTTTCTGAAATGCAAAAACATGAAATCCCAAGCCTTATAATTTGGGAACATTACCTTGTGTATGCAGTTACTCTAGGGGTTGCAAAGGAAGTAATAAAACAATTAGAGCTGGTATTTCCTAATATGACAGATGGAGACTATCGCTTTGGTTACGGCTGGATGAATTACTCATCCTACGGAAGCTTTAGAGCATTTAACGATTCATTTGATATGGTAGGAAATTCAATAGACAAAGCATTTTCATCAGCCCAAAAAGCTGTCAGCAAATCATCCTCAGGAGGAGGCTCAGGAGGAGGTTTCTCAGGTGGTGGTGGAGGCGGCGGTGGCGGTGGAAGCTACGGTGGCCGTTAGTATTTAGCCGAAGTGTAAATACAGTAATATATTAGAAAGTAAGTTTAAATATAGAACATATATAAAAATGCCCCGTCTATGAAAAAATCAATCATAAATAGGGCATTTTTAAAGTTTATATTAAATTATTCTAGATTTTTTCTTGCTGGATTTTTTTAGTTTTGTTTTTACAAACTCTGCTTCTTTCTTTTGAGTTAAATAGCTTTTCCATCTCTTTTGAGAGAGAGTTCCATTTTCTAGTGCTAATAAAATCTGGCATCCAGGCTCGCTTTTATGACTACAATTAGAAAAACGACAATCACAGATTAGCTCCTCGATATCAGCAAAAGCTTCACCTATAGCCTCATCAGCATCCCACAGCCCTAGCTCCCTCATACCAGGAGTATCGATAATCATAGCACCTGAATTTAATTTCACTAGTTGTCTATGAGTAGTGGTGTGACGGCCTCTATCATCATAAAGCCGAATATCATTTACAAGCATTATTTCTTCATTTGCTAGAGTATTTACTAAAGATGATTTTCCAACTCCAGACATTCCAAGAAAAACTACAGTAATACCAGGACAAAGATATTTTGCCACCTCAGCTACCCCAGCACCAGTCTGACTACTCACAGCAATTACATCTAAATCATTTGATAAAGCCTTGACCTTTTCTATTTTATCTTCGTAGTCAGGGCATAAATCTGATTTAGTTAGGATAACCACAGGAGTTGCTCCACTTTGATATGCCTGAGTAAGATACCTTGAAATTCTATTTGCATTAAAATCTTGATTTAATGAAGACATTATAAATACATAGTCGAAATTTGCAGCGACTACTTGCTCTAATACTGTTTTAGCATGTCTAGGATTATGTCCAGATAAATCCGTGCGTGAAAACTTAGATTTTCTAGGTAAAAGCTTTACAATTTTAGATTCTCCTATAGGATTATAGATTAAGTGTACAAAATCACCTACAGCAGGATAATCTTCTCTATTATTTAAATTTTTAAGAAATGAGCCTTTTAGTTTTGCACTTACTTCTCCATGTGCACAAATTGCTTTATAAAGTTCTCTGTGAACTTCAATTATTCGAGCTGGGATTATATCATCAGCTGTTTTACTATCCACTGCTTTAAAACCATAGTCTTTTAAATCTACCATCTTACCTCCTAGTTTTTTTGCCTTAGCTATAGGCGTAAAAACTACTTAACTAAGGCAAATTCTAAATAAAAACCACCAAATTATTAGTAAATTTCTTCATAGTAAAACATCCCCTTTCGTATATAAGTCTCGCAAACCATATAGCAATAAAAGATTGATATATGAGTTAGGGAACCCTTGGTGTATTTATAATAAAAAGACTAATATAGTCAAATTGATATTACCATAATAAGGAAATCTAATCAATATATCCTACAGCACTTGTGTATGATAAAATGGTAATAATATACAGTATAAAATAATTAAATAAGGGGAGATTATATATGGATATAGAGATTAAATTAGGCTATGATTCTCCTAAGAAAGTGCTAGCAATATTTTCTGAGTATATGGAAATGCTCATAGCAGGGGATAGCACATTCAAAAAATATTTGGAAATTCAAAATTACGATGATGAAATTAAAGACCTAGAGAAAAAATATGGGTTACCTAGAGCAAGACTATATCTTGCATATGTAGATGGGAAAGTGGCGGGTTGCATAGCACTAAAGGAGATAGACAGTGAAACCTGCGAAGTCAAAAGGCTCTATGTTAGACCTGAATTTAGAGGACTGAAGCTTGGAAATTTATTAATCCAGAAAATTATTGATGATGCAAAAGAAATAGGCTACAAAGCAATGCTATTAGACACGCTTCCGTTTTTAAAAAGTGCAATTGTGCTTTATAAAAATTTTGGATTTTATGAAATACCTAGCTACAATAATAATCCTATGGACACGTTGATTTATATGAAGCTAGACCTGTAATGATTGTGAAAAACTAGGGAGGAGACATCGATGAAGCTAACAGTTTTAGTAGATAACAACACATTTATAGATAAGTATTATCTAGGCGAACCTGCCGTTAGCTACTATATAGAAGATGAAGAAATTAGCCTTCTCTTTGATACGGGTTATTCGGATATATTTATTTCTAATTCAAAGCTTCTAAATATAGATTTAGAAAAACTGACTCATTTAGCTTTATCTCACGGTCACAACGACCACACGAGAGGATTTATGTATCTTAAAGATAAGTATGATTTATCTCAGGTGGAAGTCATTGCTCATCCAGATTGCTTTTATCCAAAATACTATGATGAAGAATCTATAGGCTCAGAAATATCTCTAGAGCAGATAGAAAATATATCTAAACTAAAGCTTTCTAAAGAGCCATATGAAATAAGTGAGAGCTTAATTTTCTTAGGAGAAATACCTCAGTATGTAGCTTTCGAGCCAAGAATACCAATTGGTAAAACTATAATAAATGGCAAAGCTTATATTGACACTTTGCTCGATGATACGGCAATAGTATATAAAGCGAAATCTGGGCTGTTCATTATTACAGGATGCTCTCATAGCGGTATTTGCAATATAATTGAGCATGCTAAAAAAGTATGTAGCTCAGACAAAATCCTAGGTGTAATAGGTGGATTTCATATGTTTGACTGCGATGAAAGACTAGATGCTACCGTTGATTACTTAAAAAATGAGAATATATCTATGCTATACCCAGGTCACTGCATATCCTTTCAAGCTAAGGCCAAAATGAATAATGCTTTGAAGGTGCATGATGTAGGGGTAGGGCTTACAATTGAATTAAAGTAAATTTCCACACTTGTTGCAGTAGATAGCATCTGCAACATGATCTTCAGAAAAACAATTTGGGCAGGTCGCAAGTTTGACTGCCTTTTTTGATGCATTATTCATTTCGCTTGTGATTATACCTGTTGGAACGGCTATTATTCCGTATGCAACAATCATTAAAACGCTTGAAATAAGCTTGCCTAAAGGAGTTTGAGGAGAAATATCTCCGTAGCCCACAGTGCTTACTGTTACTATAGCCCAATATATTGACTCGGGGATGTTGTTAAATCCATTTTGTGGGCCTTCGACTATGTACATAATAGCACCAGTGAAGATTACAATGAATATAATAGTAAATAGAAAAACAGTTATCTTTGGCCTGCTAGCTCGTAAGGCTCTAATTAGTGTTCCAGACTCCTCTACATATCTCATCATCTTGAAAACTCTAAACAGCCTGAGTAATCTAAATACCCTTATGACCATTAAAAATCTTGCTGCAGGAATAAAGAAGCTGATATAAGCAGGGAGTATTGAAAACAAATCAACAAGTCCGTAAAAGCTAAAGGCATAACCTTTGGAATCTTTAACAACATAAAGTCTTAAAATATACTCTATGCTAAAAATAATTACAAAAAACCATTCGAAGAAAGAAAAAATATTGCGATACGGGTAGAATAAACCATCTACACTTTCAAATATAATTAATAAAGTGCTCAAGGTGATGGATAAAATTAGGAAGATGTCATAAGCTCTTCCTTGTTTTGTTTCGGTTTTAAATATTATTTGGTAAAGTCTATTTTTCAGTGCATCGCTCATAAATGCCACTTCCCTTGTAAAGTTATTATTAGTTTCATTATACAGAATAAAAAATGAAAACAAAAACTATAATTGCTTTTAAAAAATCCGAATACATTTTATCTATACAAAAATGAATATTCTGATTATAATTTATATGAACATTAATAAAGAGATAATAATTGGGTGAGGGAGGACTTTCTTTATGAGAAAATATGTTATGTTTGCATAGCACTGGCTATTGCAACGTTTAAATATACTTGTCATAGCCATTGCTATTCCTAAAAAACTATAACTTTAGGAGGCAAACATGGGCTATATTAAAGCAGAAGAGATTCTGCCAAATGAAATAATAGAATTAATTCAAAAATATGTGGATGGGAAAAACATCTATATTCCTAGAAAATCAGATAGTAGGCAAGAATGGGGAGCTAAAACAGAAACAAGAAGAGAGCTTAATCTACGTAATAACGATATATACAAGGATTATTTAGCAGGCATGAAAATTACTGATTTAGCTTGCAAATACTATCTTTCAGAAAAAAGCATACAAAGAATAATAAGAAATCTAAGAACATAATAGGTGAGCTGGTACTTAAGGTATCGGCTCATCTTTTTTTATAATTGTTTATGAGGTACCTATATAGAGGGCTATGGTGATAAACTTATTTTGAAATACAGTAAAACGATAATTAAGAAAAGGAGAAAGCATTTATGACTACGCCTATATACTTTGCATAGCGCAGCTATTGCAAATAAAACATAATATGTAATAGCTTTGCGCATCCGTTAATACTAATTAATAGGAGATGCAAAATGAGCTATCTAAGACAACTAAATTACAAAATTATTCCAAATGAATCCTTTGCTATCATTCACAACTGCTCAGGATGCAGTAGCAAATCCCGCTATATAAACACCAATAGATTCAGGGTAAATGCAAATGGAAACAAGCTAGATGTTTGGCTTATATATCAGTGTGAAAAATGTAAGCACACCTATAATATATCCATATATGAAAGACAAAAAGTAAGTAAGATTTCTCAAACTGAGTATCAGCTGTTTATTGAAAATGACATGGATTTGGCCATGGATTTTGGAAGAAGCATGCAATTTTTTACTAGAAACAAATTAGAAATAGAATCAGACTCAATAAGCTATAGCTTTTTTGATGAGCGAGAGGAAGAATTAAAAGCAGACATTGAGATTATGGATCATTCCTCAATTACTTTATCCAATCCATATGGACTCAAGCTACGCCCTGAAAAGCTAGCATCTGATTTGCTAAAATGTAGTAGAAGCCAAATAAAAAAGATGCTAGAAAATCAAAATTTAATTATTAATCAAAGCAATAAAAGTATACAAATCCAAATTAATAAATCAGAAAGCCTTTCAGGTTAACAGAGTTGGACTTTAAGTTCAGCTCTTTTTTCTTATGTACAATTATTTTTTGTCGCTATGTGAAGCGAAGTTATTAGTTCAGCATAAATCATTAATAAAAATTTAATTCAAAAGTATATTGACAAATATTTCCTTACAGTTTATTATTAAACCAACGGTCGGTTTATTAATTGAAATAAGGAGTGATTAGCTTGCCTAGACCAAATACTAATTTTGAAAGCAAAAAGCAAGAGCTTATAGAAATAGCCTTTGAACTATTTATGAAGAAAGGATATGAAGACACTACAATCACAGATATTTTAAAAGCGGCAATGATATCAAAAGGAGCAATGTACCATTATTTTGATAAGAAGGAAGATATTTTAGATGCTGTTATAAACTACATTATAGCTCTAGATGAAAAACGCTATGAGCCGATTTTAAAAGACACTAATATAAGCGCAATTGGAAAAATAATTAAGATGCTTAAATCCTCAGATTCAGATGTTCCAAAGGAAATAAGGGTCGCAAGAGAGCAGCTGTCAAAACGCTCAATATCGATTTTTGATTATAGGTCTAGGGAACTTAGCAACAAAAGAACAGCTGAGGTACTGGCAAAAATTATAGCTGATGGAGTGGCTTCTGGTGAACTAAAAACAGCTTATCCAAAAGAAACAGCTCAGCTTATTATCAGCTCAGCAAATAATATACACGAAAATGCAATTGAAAATCCTACTCCAGAAAATATAAAAAAGCAGGTGGACTATTTCATTTGGGTTTTGAGCACAGGACTAGGAATTGAGCAAGAGCAGATAGAAGAATTAAAGAATTTAGTGGTGAGCCAATTAAAATAATAGCTTAGAAAAGCAGTAAAAGAGAGGATATAAATTATGAAAACTATAAAAAAATATGCACTAATAATCCTAATAATTCAGCTGATACTATCTTTGACCTATCCATCTCATGCATTAGAACCAAAACAATATACTCCGTCTGGGATTGAGCTAGGCAGTCTAGAGCTTAGAGTTGATGAGCTAATGAATAAATACGTAGGTAAATCTACTCCTGGAGCAGCAGTGGCTGTAATTAAAAACGGAAAAATAGTACTTTCAAAAGGATACGGGTATGCAGATATTGCAACAAAAAAGCCAGTTACTAAGGATACTGTATTTGAGTATGGCTCAGTGAGCAAGCTATTTGTTTGGACCTCTGTGATGCAGCTAGTAGAGCAAGGAAAGATAGACTTAGATGAAGATATAAAGACCTATTTGCCAGATGATTTTTACAAGGAGCTAAAGCTTAGATATCCTATTACGCTTAGAAATATAATGAATCATTCAAGTGGATTTGGAGAGTACCCATATGATTTAATCGCCTTAGAAGATTCTAATGATGACATGAGCTTAAAAGACGCACTTCTTCTAGCTCATCCCAAACAATATTTTGAGCCAGGAACTGCAAGTGTATATTCAAACTATGCAACTGCTCTGGCAGCTTACATAGTTGAAACAGTATCTGGGGAAGAGTATTACAAATATCAAAAAAATCATATATTTGACCCTCTTAGTATGAGTGCTATAGCAGGGGAAAGAAGCTGGAAAGACAATCCAGATATTCTTATAAATAAGGCTAAAGGCTATTCAAAAACAGATGAAGATACTTTCAAGGATTCTGGATGGTCATATGTAGGAATGTACCCTGCAGGCTCAGTAATAGGAACGGCAGAAGAATTAGCTTTATTTGCATCTGAGCTCATGCCATTGAATCAAAATAAAACAAAGCTATTTAAAAGCAATGCTACTATAAATGATATGCTGTCACCTAGCTACGAGCCTGGCTTTTCAGGTACAGCTCATGGCTTCTTTGAGTTTGATTATCCTGAAAAAAAGGCTTTTGGTCATGGAGGAAATACAGCTTCATTTTCAGCGCAGGTTGCGTTTACTCCAGAAGACTCCTTTGGCTTTGCAGTCCTCACAAATGTAAGTGGAGAATCTAATATTACACTTGAGCTTCAAAGCATGCTACTAGGAAGCAGTAAAGTAGAGCCTATTGAGGATATAAATTATATTGATGCTCATAAATTAGAAGGAAATTACGTGAGTATGCGCCGCCCAGAAGGCACCCCATCAGAATTTATTTCTTACTTAGCACTGGGAAAAGTTGAAGCAGTAGACAACAATAAAATAAATTTTAATATTAGAGATATGTCAGGAACTTATATTCAGACTTCACCAGGGAAATTCTCTTTAACTGAAAACTCACATGCTTTTTTCAAAGTGATAATGCCTGAGATGACATTTAGACTAGATGACGAAGGAAATCCTAAGCAGATTTTGGTAGGAAAAGGCTTTGATATGTCAATACTGCCTTCAAATAGAACTATTCCAATGTTAATTGGAAGCTTAGCAAGCTTTGTAATCTATCTTTTATTTTTAGTTGTTGGCATTATTTCCATAATAAGGTTAAGGATTAAAAGCAAACGCACTAATGCAGATGAACCTAAACCTGTTTATAAACCTAGAGCAATTCTTACAGCTATTGGGAGTATATTATTTGCAAACAACATAGTTTTGATAGCTACTATAATTACAAATCCATTTATTAAATACAGCTCAATCAAGCCAATTATTATTTTAAACTATGTAATAACATTGCTTGCTATAGGATTTATAGTATTGGGAATTTCAAAATGGAAAAGCATTGTAAGTAAATCTGAAAAAATCTGGTTTTCCTCAACAGCAGTAATAGTAATGTCGCTTATCAGCCTCCTTATAAATTGGAAATTCTATGCTTTATTTTAATTATGATAGAAAGATTGCCTATAGAAGAAAACTCTTAGTATTATGCTGAGAGTTTTTTGCTTTTAAGAAAGATATTCTAGGGTAAATGTTAATATACGGGAAGATTAATTAGGTAGCTTAAAATAGAGAAAGGAGGCAGTATATGAAATGGAAGGGAAGAGCTAAAAGCTCTAATGTTGAGGATAGAAGAGGAAGAGGCGTAGGAGGAGCTGCTATTGGCGGCTTGGGAGGCTTTGGCATCATCATAATGATTATCTATGCATTACTAGGAGGAAATCCTGGAGACATAATGCAAAGCATAGATTCTGGTCAAACTCAAAATGTGCCTTATGAAGCTACTCAGGAAGAGGAAGAGCTTGCTGAATTTGTGTCAGTTGTTTTAGCCGACACTGAGGTGGTATGGAATGATATCTTTGCTGATTTGGGCAAAGAATACAAGGAACCAAAGCTCGTTCTTTTTACTGGTAGCGTACAGTCAGCCTGCGGAGTAGCAGGAGCATCAACAGGGCCGTTTTACTGTCCAGGAGACAAAAATGTTTATATTGACCTTAGCTTTTACAACGAACTAAAGACCCAGTTCAAAGCTCCAGGGGACTTTGCTATGGCCTATGTAATAGCTCATGAGGTGGGTCATCATATTCAAAATGAGCTTGGAATAATAGCTCAGATGGATGAAATTAGAGGAAAAGTGAGTAAGGAAGAGTACAACAAATACAATGTAAGGCTAGAACTGCAAGCAGATTATTTAGCAGGAGTTTGGGCTAACCATGTTCAGGGACAAAATCTTTTAG
Organism: Acetoanaerobium noterae; assembly: GCF_900168025.1. Lineage (NCBI taxonomy): Bacteria > Bacillati > Bacillota > Clostridia > Peptostreptococcales > Filifactoraceae > Acetoanaerobium > Acetoanaerobium noterae. Next base: position 382,269 of record NZ_FUYN01000002.1, read on the forward strand.
AAGAAGGAGATTTAGAAGAAGCATTGACTGCAGCAAGCGCTGTAGGAGACGATAGAATACAGATGCAATCTCAAGGCTACGTAGTTCCAGATAGCTTTACTCACGGAACATCAGAGCAAAGAAAACGATGGTTTTATAAAGGCTATGAAGCAGGAGATTTAAGCCAGTGGGATACCTTTGGTGCAAATGAACTATAATAGAAAAAGGAGAGATAGTAAAATGAAAAAAGTAATGATATTAATTGAGAACCTTTTTGATGAGCAAGAGCTAATTTATCCATATCATAGACTAAGAGAAGATTTTGAAGTCGTATTAGTAGGTAGTAAAAAAGATGAAGCATATAAGTCAAAAGCTGGCTTTAGTCTAAAATCAGATTTAGCCTCTGAAGAAGTCAATCTGGAGGAGTATGAGGCTCTTTTTATACCAGGAGGATTTTCGCCGGATTATATGAGAAGAACAGAGGCAACAGTAAATCTAGTAAAAATGTTCATAAAAACTGGCAAGCCTGTAGCTGCGATATGCCATGGACCATGGATGCTAGCGTCTGCAGATGCTATAAAAGATAAAGAAGTAACTAGCTTTTTCTCCATAAAGGACGATATGATTCATGCTGGTGGAATATGGGTTGATAAGGAAGTAGTTGTATCAGATAATATTTTGACCTCTAGAAATCCAGGGGATTTGCCAGCACTTATGAAAAAATTTGTTGAAATGATTTGATAAGAGATTATTTTTATAAAGATGGATTAAGAATCGCAAACTTTAATTATATTAATAAAAACCGGCTTATTTTGATTTAGTAAAAGTCAAAATGAGCCGGTTTTTATTTTTATATAGTAGAGCCTAATGTTTTTTTCTTCATATCATAGCCTAGTTCATAGTAATGATTGTTATTAAAATCAAAATTTTTTATCACATCTAATCCAAGCTTTCTTGTATGAGCTTCGTAAGAGCGAGGATTGATATGATTTATAAAGGTAATCATAATAGGATATCTTTTTTCCATCTGCTGCCTAGAAAACTCGAATAAATTAGCAAGCACCTCGGTTCCTCTATAGGCTTTGTCTATGCATATAGGTCCGTATTGATAAGAATTTTCTTTGCTAAGAACTTCTCCCAAATAAGTCGTACTAGGCAAATCCTCTATCATAAATTGGAACAAAGGCCACTTTGACCAAAACTCCCACGACGCCGCCATCGCATATCCTACAATGCCTAATGAGTCGCAAGCGATGGCAAGTCCATTTTCTTTTTCTATTATTTCCTTAAACTGATCATGTGTAAATAAGGTAGTGACAAACCCATCCTTCTTATCCTTTTCATCAATAGTGGATACGTGGTATTTCTGCTGGAGCCTTGCAACTGCTTCGATATCATCAATAGTAGCATTTCTGTAAATCATAAGGTGCATCTCCCTTCGCGTATGAAAATTAAATATACATAATACCTTATAATAATTATACTTTAAAACTAAATGAAAAATAGAGATTTATTAAAATTAGATTATAAAAAAGCTTTTGATAAATAGTGAAGAATAAAATGGATACATGACATTTAAATTAAAACATAAATGCATAAAACAATAATTACGTATTTTAGCTAAAATTAAATTACCTATAGTTCGGATTAATACGAACTATAGGTAATAAAAAATTGAAAAATATATGAAAAAACACTTGATTTATTATTATATATCCTTTAAAATTAAATCATGAATATTAAAAGACGAATAATAAAGTAAAAAAGCCTGATATAATCCGGTAATATGGTCCGGAGTTTCTACAAAAAGCCGTAAACTTTTTACTATTGGGTGAGGGTAACAAATGGAGCAAGGTGGGCTCTCATGTTCATCATCATTCAAAATTCAGGAGGTATGAAATGGATATTGCAAATCAGGCACCAAAAGGCTTCTTAGAAAGAACCTTTAAGCTGTCAGAGCACAACACAGATGTAAAAACAGAAGTACTAGCAGGTATCACAACATTTATGACTATGGCGTACATATTGGTAGTAAACCCTATGATTCTTGCTGATGCAGGAATGGATAAAGGGGCAGTATTCGTAGCTACAGCACTTGCAGCAGCTATTGCGACCTTTGTTATGGGATTCTTGGCAAACTACCCTTTTGCACTAGCTCCAGGAATGGGACTAAATGCATTCTTTGCTTATACTGTTGTACTTGGTATGGGTTATACTTGGCAATTTGCACTTATGGCAGTATTTATTGAAGGTATTATCTTTATTATCTTAACATTCTTTAACGTCAGAGAAAAAATTATAGATGCCATACCGCTAGGACTTAAAAACGCAGTTAGTGCTGGTATCGGATTATTCATCGCATTTATAGGACTTGCAAATGTAGGAATAGTACAGGCCGGTGGAGCTATTCTTTCAGTAGGAAATCTTCGTGAGCCGCTTATAGTACTTAGTTTATTCGGACTTTTAGTAACAGCTGGACTTCTTTCTAGAAATATTAAAGGAGCTTTCCTAATAGGAATGCTAGTTACTACAGTAATAGGTATGGTTACAGGACTTGTTGCTCTTCCTTCAGGACTTGCATCTGCTCCTCCATCACTTAAGCCTATATTCGGAGCTTTCCTTCAAGCTGACAAAGCTCAGATATTTGGACCAGAAATGGCTATCATCGTATTTACTTTCTTATTCGTAGATTTATTTGATACAGTAGGATGCCTAGTAGGTCTTGCAGCAAAAACTGACATGCTAGACGAAAATGGCAAGCTTCCTAAAGCTAAGCAAGCTCTATTTGCAGATGCAATAGGAACTACAGTAGGAGCTGTACTTGGAACTTCAACTGTAACTACATTTGTAGAGAGTGCTTCAGGAATGTCTGAAGGCGGAAGAACAGGACTTACGGCTGTCGTTACCGGAATGCTTTTCTTAGCTTCATTATTATTTTCACCTATCTTCATAGCGATTCCATCTCAAGCTACTGCACCAGTACTTATTCTGGTTGGGGTAATGATGGCATCATCTATGCTGAAAATAGATTTCCACGATATGACAGAGGCTATTCCGGCTTTCTTAACTATCGTAATGATGCCTCTTGCATACTCAATAGCTGAAGGTATCTTGTTTGGAGTAGTATCATTTGCTATCATCAAGCTGATTGCTGGCAAAGGAAAATCTGTAACACCTGCCCTTTATGTACTGGCACTATTGTTCATAGCAAAAGTAATACTAGCAGGCTAAACTAATTAAATACAAAATCCCACCTGATTCTCGAGGTGGGCTTTTTTTCACAAAAAATCTATGAAAATTAACTAATTTTGTAAATTTTGAGGAGGATGTTATGAAAGTATCTGTTGTTATGGGATCTGTATCTGATTTTGATTCACTAAAGGAAATGCTGGATTTTTTCAAAGAAATGGACATCGAGGTGAGTCTTAGAGCGCTATCTGCTCACAGAACACCAGGAGAGCTTATAGAATATCTTACAGAAATGGAAAATGAAGTTGAAGTATTCATAGCAGCAGCAGGAAAAGCAGCTCACCTTCCGGGAGTAGTAGCATCAAAAACCTTAAAGCCAGTTATAGGTATTCCAGTAAAAGCTTCAACCCTTGATGGACTAGATGCACTACTTTCAATAGTTCAGATGCCAAAGGGTGTACCAGTAGCGACAGTTGCAATAGACGGTTCACTTAACGCAGGAATTCTTGCGGCTCAGATTATAGCGCTTAAGGATGAAAAAACAGCTGCAAAATTAAAAGAATACAAAAACAAAATGAGACTAGAGGTACTTTCTAAAGAACAAGATCTATTAAAAAGCAAAGGATACTAAAATCCTATAATTACGAAATTGAGCGAGATTATTAATCTTTTAAACTATATTTTAAAATTATAATACTGGAGGAATATATTATGAAAATGTTATATGAAGGAAAAGCTAAACAGGTATTTTTAACAGAAAATCCAAATGAGTATATAGTTCACTATAAAGACGATGCAACAGCATTTAACGGAGAGAAAAAAGACCAGCTTGCAGGAAAAGGACAGCTTAACAATGCGATATCTAGTCACATTTTCACTATGCTTAATGAAAAAGGCATCAAAACTCACTTCATAAAGCAAATCGACGAAAGAGATATGCTAGTAAAAAAAGTAACTATTCTTCCACTAGAGGTTATAATTAGAAATATAAGCGCAGGATCTATGGCGAAAAGATTAGACCTAAAAGAAGGTATTGCATTTGAAACTCCAATCTTTGAATTCTGCTACAAGAGAGATGACCTAGGTGATCCACTAATTAACGATGATCATGCTATTGCACTAGGAATAGTTACTAGAGAAGAAGTAGAGTTTATAAAGCAAGAGACATTTAAAATAAATGAAATTCTTAAAGATTTTTTTATGAAAGCAAATCTAAAGCTTGTTGATTTCAAAATCGAATATGGAAAAACAGAAGACGGTGAGATTATCCTTGCAGATGAGATTTCTCCTGATACTTGCAGATTATGGGATAAGGATACAGATAAAAAGCTTGATAAGGATAGATTTAGAAGAGATTTAGGTTCTGTTATTGAAGGTTACCAAGAAGTATTAGAAAGGATTAAATAATTATGTGCGGAATCGTAGGGGTATATTCTAACGAACCAGTAGTAAGAGATTTATTTTATGCACTCAACACTCTTCAGCATAGAGGACAGGAAAGCTGCGGAATAGCAGTTTCAGATGACAAAGATATCAGCTGTCATAAAGGAATGGGACTAGTTCAAGAGGTATTTAGAGAAGAAAATATTCAAAATATGAACGGCAATATAGGAATAGGACATGTACGCTACTCTACAGCAGGAGGAAGCTACGAATATAACACTCAGCCACTGCTTGGATTTTCAAAAGGCAAGAGAATAGCAATCGCTCATAATGGAAACTTAATAAACAATCAACTACTTAAGACAAGGCTAGAAGAAGATGGAATGATGTTCCAGACTACTATAGATTCAGAGGTTATTCTTTATCTTATATCTAGATACTACAACGGAAATATGCTAGATGCAGTTAAAAAAACTATGGATCTTATAAAAGGAGCGTACTCTCTTGTAGTAATGCTAAAAGACAAAATGGTAGCAGTAAGAGACCCATACGGCTTTAGACCACTAGTTATGGGAAGACGTGGAGATGACTATATTTTCGCTTCGGAAACAGGGGTAATAGATGTACTAGGTGGAGAATATATCAGAGATTTAGAGCCTGGAGAGATAGTAATAGTAAAGGACAATAAAATGGAGTCCCATATGTACGAACACAAGGCTCCTATGTCGACTTGTATATTTGAGCATATTTATTTTGCTAGACCAGATGCAACAATAGATGGACTAAATGCTTACTCATTCAGAGTAAAAACAGGAGAAATCTTAGCAAAGGAAAGCCCAGTCGATGCAGATGTAATTGTTCCAGTTCCGGACTCAGGCTGGCCAGGAGCTATAGGTTTTTCAAGTAAATCTGGCATCCCTATAATGGAAGGGCTAGTAAAAAATCGCTACATGGGAAGAACCTTTATCAAGCCGACTCAAAGAGAGCGTGAAATAGCAGTAAAACTAAAGCTAAACCCTATAGTAGACGTAGTAAAAGGCAAAAAAGTAGTCCTGGTTGATGACTCAATAGTAAGAGGAACTACTTCTAAAAGACTAATAGAGAGCCTAAGAGCAGCAGGAGCAAAAGAGGTTCATATGAGAATCACATCTCCTCCAGTTACTCATTCATGCTACTTTGGAATAGATACTCCTAGAAGAAAAAACTTAATAGCAGCTCACAGTACAGTGCAGGAAATCTGTGACAATATAGGCGCTGATTCACTAGGCTTTATATCTATAGATGCCCTAAGAGAAGCGGCAGGACCAGAGTTCAAATTTTGCAAGGCTTGCTTTGATGGAAAGTATCCGCTTGACCCTTGCGTACTATAAATAATATTAAAAATACCCATTAAAAAATTGGAGGATATCATGGAAAAGTTAACCTATGCAGCATCAGGAGTCGATATTGACGAAGGCAATCGCGCCGTACAGCTAATGAAAAGCAAGGTAGCATCTACCTACACTAGCGCAGTGGTAGGAGATTTGGGAGCTTTTTCTGGAGGATTTTCATTAAAAGATTTTAAGCATATGGAGGAACCTGTGTTACTTGCGGCTACAGACGGTGTGGGAACAAAGCTCATCATAGCTCAGATGATGGACAAGCACCACAGCGTAGGGCAAGACCTAGTTGCTATGTGTGTCAATGACCTTATTTGCCAAGGTGCAAAGCCACTATTTTTCCTAGATTATGTAGCTACAGGCAAAGTAAATGCAGAAAAAATAGCAAACATAGTTGGCGGAATAGCTGACGGCTGTAAGATGGCAGACTGCTCGCTAATAGGTGGAGAAACTGCAGAAATGCCTGATATGTACACAGAAGATGAATATGATTTAGCTGGGTTTGCAGTAGGAATAGCGGACAAAGCAAAAATTTTAGATGGTTCTAGAGTAAAAGAAGGAGATGTAGTTATAGGACTTGCATCTAGTGGACTTCACAGTAATGGCTACTCCCTGGCTAGAAAGCTTTTCTTTGACCATTTAGGACTAAATATAAATGATAAGATAAATACTAGCATCAGAACTATAGGTGACTTACTGCTAGTACCTACTAAAATCTACGTAAAAACGATTATGGACATATTAGAAAAATATGACATCAAGGCTATAGCTCATATCACAGGTGGAGGACTCCTTGAAAACGTACCTAGAGTACTGCCAGATGACCTAGATGTATACATCAACAAAGGCTCATGGAATATGCCAGAGATATACAAAGAAATTCTAGCTCTAGACAAAATAGAAGAAAAAGAACTCTACAAAAGCTTTAACATGGGTATAGGAATGGTAGTAGTAGTAAACAAGGAAGAAGCAAAAACTATACTTGACCACATCAATGAAAATAGCTGGGACGACGCTTTTATCATCGGAACTGTAGAAAAAGGCAGTAAAAAGGTGATTTTAAATGGAAACATCTAAAGACCAGATGCAAAAATTAAAGCTAGCAGTTTTAGTTTCTGGCTCAGGAACAAATCTTCAGTCTCTTATTGATGCCCAGAAGGAAGGCTACTTTAATTCTGAAATAGCACTAGTCGTATCAAATAAAGCCTCTGCCTATGGACTGACAAGAGCTGAAAATGCTGAGATAAAAGCGCTAGTTATAAAGTCAGATAAGGAGCTGCTAGATACTCTGCTAGAAAATGAAATCGACCTAATAGTACTAGCTGGATATCTAAAAGTAATCAGCCCAGAGCTTATAAATGCTTACGAAAATAAAATAATAAACATCCATCCATCCCTGCTTCCAGAATATGGAGGTCATGGGATGTATGGGCTACATGTTCACGAAAAAGTATTTGCTGACAAAAAAGACCAAACAGGAGCTACAGTGCACTATGTGACAGCTCAGGTAGATGAAGGACCGATTATAATTCAGAAAAAACTAAGAGTAGACTACGATGTAATTAAATCTCCTGAAGAGCTTCAGCGAGCAGTTCTTATAATTGAACATGAAATATTAAAAGAAGCTATCAAAATAGTTGAAACTTAAACATAAATATTAAATAATTATTTAAAATAAAACAACTTATTAATGAACAATATCCTAATGAAAAACTTAAATATAATAAAAAATGTTATTTAAAAAAAACAAATCTTAATAATTAAGTTTATAATTTTATATATAAAGTTATAAGCTGTTTAACTCTTGGAAATAAGTAAGCTGTGTTAATTTATATAAATCTATATCAAAAATTTAAAATACACAATGAGGTGAGATATGAAGGCTCTAATAAGTGTAACTGACAAGACCGGAATTGCAGACTTTGCCCTTGGACTAGAAAAATTTGGCTATGAAATAGTATCTACTGGTGGAACTTTGAAAGTTTTACTAGACGCTGGAGTAAAAGCTATATCAATAGATGAGCTTACTGGATTTCCAGAAATGCTAGACGGAAGAGTGAAGACCCTTCACCCAAAGGTTCATGGAGGAATCCTACATATCAGAGCAAATGAAACCCATGTAGCTACAGTAAAAGAGCATGGAATCGACCCGATAGACATGGTAGTAGTAAACCTATACGACTTCGAAGGCACCCTAAAATCAGGCAAGCCTCACGATGAAATAGTAGAAAATATAGATATCGGCGGCCCATCTATGATTAGATCAGCTGCTAAAAACTATAAAGATGTAGCAGTAGTAACTGACCCAAAAGATTATGAAGAAATATTAGAAAGACTATCAAATAAAACCCTAGATGAAGCCTACAAAAGAAAACTAGCTTACAAAGCCTTCTCGCTTACTGGATACTACGATGCCATGATAGGCAGATATTTTGCTGGGCTAGAAAATGAAATCTTCCCAGAAAGAACAGCTATAGGCTTACTAAAGGAATCATCTCTTCGCTACGGAGAAAACCCTCACCAAAACGCAGCAGTTTATGAGGATGCTATGACTACTAGCCTTATGACAGGTATGACTCAGCTTCATGGCAAGGAGCTTTCATTTAACAACCTAAACGACCTAAACACTGCGCTAGAGCTAGCTAGTGAATTTGAAGAGCCAGCTGTAGCAGTAATCAAACATGCAACTCCGTGTGCAGCAGCTATAGGAGGCACTATCTATGAAGCCTTTGTAAGAGCTTATGAGGCCGACAAAGTTTCAATATATGGCGGAATAGTAGCTATGAACAAAGAAATGGATGCAGAAACGGCAACTGCCATGGATGAAATCTTCTTAGAAATAGTTGCCGCACCTTCATATAGTGAGCAGGCCCTAGAAATACTTAAGAAAAAGAAAAATCTAAGAATCTTAGTTATAAACTTTAACAATAAAAAATCAGCCCTTGATGTAAAATTCACTAGCGGAAAAGTATTAATCCAAGAAACAGACAATCTAAACTACGAAAAGCTAGAGACAGTTACAACTACTGCTCCTACTAAGGCTCAGCTAGATGATTTGAAATTTGCCATGATAGTATGTAAACATGTGAAATCTAATGCTATAGTAATAGCAAAGGATGGTGCAACGGTAGCTATCAGTGGTGGACAGACATCTAGAATCTGGGCACTTCAAAATGCAATCAGAAATAACCCAGACAAAGACTTTACAGGATGCAGTCTAGCATCTGATGCATTCTTCCCATTTGATGACTGTGTGACCTTGTCAGCAGAGCATGGCATAGCGGCTATCATGCAGCCAGGTGGAGCAGGAAGAGATCAAGATAGCATAGATGCCTGCAACAAATCAGGAATAGCCATGGTATTTACAGGAACTCGTCACTTTAAGCACTAGAATAAGAAAGCCCATTTATGCAAAAATTAGTGTCAATGGGCACTTATAACCTTGTTATATTCACAATAAAAACAGGAGGATAACTTATGAATATCCTAGTAATCGGGGGCGGAGCTAGAGAGCACGCTATCATCTACAAATTAAGTCAAAGTAGCAGAGCAGGAAAAATCTACGCAGCTCCAGGCAATGCAGGAATAGCTGAGCTAGCAAAATGCATAGACATTTCAGCAACAGATGTAGAGGGCTTAGTAGAATTTGCAAAAAATAACAGCATAGACCTTGTAATAGTTGGACCAGAGGATCCTCTTTGCATGGGAGTAGTAGATAGACTCACAGCAGAGGGGATAAAGGTTTTTGGACCAGAAAAAGCTTCAGCTCAGCTAGAGGGTAGCAAAGCCTTTGCAAAAGAGTTCATGCTAAGAAATGGCATACCTACAGCTAGATACATAAAAACTTCAGATATAAATCAAGCTATGCAGGCATTTGAAATGATGTTTACTAGCTCACCTTACGGCAAGGCAGTAATAAAAGCTGATGGACTCTGCGCAGGCAAAGGTGTAGTAGTAGCTGAGAGCCTAGAGCAAGGCTTTGAATTTATAACTGAGGTACTGACAAATAGAATATTTGGAGAAACTGAGCTAGTACTAGAAGAATACATCGAAGGCATCGAGGCATCCCTGCTTTGCTTTGTAGACCATAACACTATAGTGGCTATGCCTACAGCAAAAGACCATAAGAGAATCTACGAAGCTGAAAGAGGTCCAAACACCGGTGGAATGGGAACTTACTCGCCAAATCCTATAGCCCTAGCCTATCATGATGAGATGATAAAAGAGGTAGCTAAGGCATATCATAAGGGACTACAAAAAGAAGGGCTTAGCTATAGAGGAATCATATTCTTTGGCTTCATGATTACTCCAGAGGGTATCAAGGTACTGGAATTTAACACTAGATTCGGAGATCCAGAAACTCAGTCCATATTAGTTAGATTAGAGACGGATTTACTAGAGATATTTGACATGGCAACCCAGGATAAACTAAATGAACTGGATATAAAGTGGAGCGATAATCAGGCAGTAACCTTAGTTCTAGCATCAAAAGGCTATCCAGGAGCGTATGAAAAAGGAAAGCCTATAACTATTAAAGATAAAGCAAAGTTAGATAATCTAGGAGTAGTATTTCACGCAGGAACAAAGCTTGATTGTGATACGCCTGTGACAAATGGCGGAAGAGTGCTTAGCCTTACAGCAAAAGCCCCTACTCTAGATGAAGCTATGGCAAAAGCATATAAAATGGCAGAGCTTATTGATTTTGAAGGAAAAACCTACAGGAAGGATATCGGACCTATGGTAAAAAGAATCTATGTTCAGAAAAAAGCTGAGTTTGACATTGAAGGAGCTTCACTTGCAGCCCAGATTAAGGAAAGCCTAGGAATACACCTAGACTCAGTAAGTCCATATCAGCGCTATGATATGCAAAACATAACTATAGATGAGATAAACAAAATATCAAAAACCATCCTCAGCGAGCCGCCTGTAGATGATATATATATACAAGAAGAGGCATTTGAAACTGAAAAATCTATGACTAGCCCTATAGTTGTAGAGCTTCATAGAGGACAGTACGACCAAAGAGAAGATGGCCTACTTCAATCATTAGCAGTAGTGCTAGGAAAAGAAGATGTAAAAATAAGATGTGCGAGAGTTTATGACATCAAAGGGAAAGTTACAGCTGAAGAGCTGGAAAAAATTAAAGCCTACCTTATCAACCCAGTAGACCAGCAAGAAGGCAGTATGAAGCTTCCAAATCTATTAGAAGACGAGCAGCCTATCATCCAGACAAAAGCTGTGATAGATGGCTTTATAGCTATGGATGAGTCAGCTCTGTCAGATTTTCATGCAAAAAACGGCCTAGCTATGAAGCTAGAGGACCTAAAATATTTCCAAGACTATTTCAAAACTAAAGAAAATCGAGACCCTAGTGAAGTAGAGCTTGCAATGGTAGATACTTACTGGTCGGATCACTGCAGACATACTACATTTAACACAGTGCTAGAAAACGTAAGCTTTATATCCTCAGCAAATAAAGCTATTCAGCTAGCAGTGCTTCAGGCATACAAGGACTACCTAGACCTAAGAGAAAAAGCCCATAACAACGAAAAGCCACTCACTCTTATGGACATGGCTACCATCATGGCTAGATACATGAGAAAAAATGGCCAGCTAGATGACCTAGAAGTATCTGATGAAATCAATGCTTGCTCAGTAAAAATAAAAGTAAAAGTAAACGGTGAAGACCAAGATTACCTATTGATGTTCAAAAACGAAACTCACAACCACCCTACAGAGATAGAGCCTTTTGGTGGAGCATCTACTTGCCTAGGTGGAGCAATAAGAGACCCATTATCTGGACGTTCATATGTATATCAGGCTATGAGAGTTACAGGCTCAGCAGACCCTAGAGAAGCAATAAGCGAAACTCTAGAGGGAAAACTGCCACAGAGAAAAATCACTCAAGAAGCAGCTAAAGGCTACAGTGCATATGGAAACCAAATAGGACTTTGCACAGGCTTTGTAGATGAAGTGTATCATCCAGGTTTCAAAGCAAAGAGAATGGAAGTAGGAGCAGTAATAGGAGCGGCTCCTGCAGAAAACGTAATACGTAAACAGCCAGAATCTGGCGACATCATAGTATTAATCGGCGGAAGAACAGGAAGAGATGGAGTAGGTGGAGCTACAGGCTCGTCAAAAGAGCAAACAGAAAAATCCATCGAGCTATCCTCTGCAGAAGTCCAAAAAGGTAATGCACCATCTGAGCGTAAACTTCAAAGACTATTTAGAAACCCAAAAGCAGCTTCTCTTATCAAAAAGTGTAATGACTTTGGAGCAGGTGGAGTATCAGTAGCAATAGGAGAGCTAGCAGATGGACTAGATATCAAGCTAGATAAAGTTCCATTAAAATACGCTGGACTTACACCAAAAGAAATAGCAATCTCAGAATCACAAGAGCGTATGGCTTGTGTTATATCGCCAGCTGATTTAGATGCATTTATGAAGCTGTGCCATGAGGAAAACATAGAAGCTACAGTAGTAGCTACAGTAACAGATACAAATAGACTAGTTATGACTTATAACGATGAAGTCATGGTAGATATAGATAGAACCTTCCTAGATAGTGCAGGAGTTACCTCGTCTCAAGAAGTAGAAGTAGAAATCCCTTACACTCTAGATATGTTTGCAGAGACAGAAATTAAAGATATAGAATCAGAGCTAAAATCTAGACTAGCAGACCTAAATGTATGTAGCAAAAAAGGTCTGATTCAAAGATTTGACAACACTATAGGAGCGGCTAGTGTGCTGATTCCTCTAGGTGGAGATTATCAGCTTACACCAGCTCAAGGTATGGCATGCAATATTCCATCTCTAGATGGAGATACCTCTACTGCTTCAGTTATGACCTATGGCTACAACCCATATCTTTCTGAGCAAAGTCCATTTCATGGAGCTTACTATGCAGTGATAGAGTCAGTGAGCAAGATAGCAGCCCTAGGAGCACCAGTAGAAAAAACTAGATTATCATTCCAGGAATACTTTGAAAAGCTAGGCGAAGATAAGCGTAAATGGGGTAAGCCTCTATCAGCCCTTATAGGAGCATTAAAAGTACAAAGAGAGCTGAGCCTTCCTGCTATAGGGGGCAAGGACTCTATGTCAGGCACCTACAAAGACCTAAATGTACCACCTACCTTGATATCATTTGCAGTATCATATCAAGACAGCGAAAAAATCATATCACAGGAGCTAAAAGAAGCAGGAAACACCATAGGCTTACTTTTCACTCCAGCTACAGAGGACAATCTGCTTGATATGGAAATGTACAAAGACAACCTAAATACACTAAAAGCTCTAGCCTTAGAGAATAAAATAAAATCAGCCTATGCTGTTACGCATGAAGGTATATTAGCTGGACTAACTAAAATGGCCTTTGGAAACAACCTAGGAGTAAATCTAAATGCAGATTTAAAAGCAGATATGCTGTTTAAACCTCTATACGGCTCATTTGTAGTAGAGCTAGCTGAGGAAGATGCAAGAGTTATGACACTAGGAAAAGTAGAAAAATCTCCAGTTCTAAAAGTAGGAGCTAGTGTAGCCATAGAGCTAAAAGACCTTCAGGCTACCTATGAAGAGCCACTCGAGTCTGTATTTGGAACCAAAAATCCAGCTCAAGAAACAGTAAAAACTGTATTTGAAGCTCAGTCAAAGCTAGAGCTAAAACCTAGTAAAGCAAAAATGAGTATTGCTCAGCCAAAGGTAGTAATCCCAGTATTCCCAGGAACAAACTGCGAATATGACAGTGCCTTTGCATTTGATAAAGCTGGTGCAAAAGCAACCATTCAGGTCCTTAGAAACTTAACCCTAAAAGATATAGATGAATCTCTAAAGGAACTAGAGAAAACCATCAGAGAATCTCAGATTCTTATGATACCTGGAGGCTTTAGCTTAGGGGATGAGCCAGATGGCTCAGGTAAATTCATAGCGGCAGTGCTTAGCTCGCCTAGAATCAGCGATGCAATAGCTCAGCTACTAGAAAAAAATGACGGTCTGATACTTGGAGTTTGTAACGGCTTCCAAGCACTTATAAAAACTGGACTTCTTCCATACGGAGAGATTAAGACACTTGATTCAGATGCACCTACACTTACTCATAACGCTATAGGAAGACATATGGCTCAGTTTATAAAAACAAAGGTAGTAGCTACAAACTCACCTTGGACTAGCCTATTAACTGAAGGAGATATCCATCAGATACCAGTATCTCATGGAGAAGGTAGACTAATCGGAAGTGAAGCAGTTATAAAACAGCTGTATGACAACCATCAGGTAGCCTTCCAGTATGTAGATGACTCTGGAAATCCTACGATGAAGCTACCATACAACCCAAACGGCTCTTACGGAGCAATAGAAGGGCTAGTAAGCCCATGTGGCAGAATCCTAGGAAAAATGGGACATACAGAAAGGGTTCAAAAAGGCCTCTTCAACAACTACAAAATAACTTCAAAACAACTACTATTTGAAGGCGGCGTAACCTACTACAAATAAATCAAAAATCATTAGGGACGGTTCTTTTTGATTTCCTCGCAGGAATCAAAAGGGACGGTTCTTTTTGATTCTAAAAAAATTAAGAAAACAATAAAATTAAATGAGAGTGGTCAAAAAGAACCGTCCCTCGTGATTTTAATGGGAGTGGTCAAAAAGAACCGTCCCTCATGATTTGTGGCTAAACTGTGATTTTGTGATATGAAATATGGTATAATATAACTAAATAGTAATTATTTAGGAAGGATGATAATATGCCTACTATAAGTATGTTTTATGGAATAATTATTAGAATGTATTGTGCTCCAGAAGAACATAATCCTCCTCATTTTCATGCATATTACGGAGAACATGTGGCGATTATTGATATAAATTCATGTGAATTAAAAGAAGGGTTTTTACCAAAGAAGCAATTAAAACTAGTATTGGCATGGGCAGAACTTCGTCAAGAAGATTTATTAGCAGATTGGAAACTTGCAATGAATAGTGAACTTCCTTTTAAAATTGAACCACTAAAATAGGAGGAGTAATAATGTATATATCTGTTAAATCAGTGAGACCTTTAAGTGAATATCAATTACTTTTAACTTTTGAAAATGGTGAAAAAAAAATATTTGATATGAAACCATATTTGGATAAAGGAATTTATAAAGAACTAAAAGATGAAAATAAATTTAAAACAGTAAGAATTTCTTTTGATAGTATAGAATGGTGTAATAAAGCAGATATTGATCCAGAATTTTTATATGAAAAAAGTAAAAAAATTACTGAACAGTAAAAAAGGACTGTCGGGAAATAACCACTTTCTAAAAAAGCGACGTTTGTCGCTTTTTTTAGTTCTCAAAAAAAGTAAAAAAAAGCAGCAAATTAATGCAACCTCTTTTACATTATATTGAGGGAATCAATAGGGACGAATCAATAGGGACGGTTCTTTTTGATTCTAAAAAATTTAAGAAAACAATAAAATTAAATGAGAGTGGTCAAAAAGAACCGTCCCTCATGATTTGAAGAAAATAATAAAATTAAATGAAAGTGGTCAAAAAGAACCGTCCCTCATGATTTTTAGTTTGAAATTAACATAAATTAAACATATAATAAAATTTATAAGACTATTGATTGAAAATTATGATAATATGGTAGAAAAGTTTTCAATGGTTTGCAAAATCAATAGTAATAGTTTAAGCTATATATTATAACTTAATGATATTTAACTAAGTCTTGGGGAGGTCTTCTATGGGATTTTTTGGTGGTAGCAAGATTACGGACGAACATATCAGGGCATCTAGGGAAATTAAAAAAAGAAATTTAACTCAAATGATACCTAGTGAGCTTGGAGAATTTGCTCAAAACATCAATAGCTTTATAACTGATATCAGAGCTAATCTAGGTCAGTTTTATGCACTTTCACAAAAAATGTCAGAAGAATCAGAGGTGCTTTCTAGTAGTCTAGAAGAAGCCAATGAAACCTTTGCTATGGTAGACAAAAGAGTAGATGATTTTGCTGAACAAATGAATCGACGAAGTGAGAGAATATCTGAGCTTAAGGAATCTTTAGAGCAGTTTGTAGAGAGTTCAAAAGAATCTGAAACAGGAGCCAAGGAAGTAACTGATGCATTAAGCCAAATGCATGATGCAATCATACATGGAAAAGAAGATTTCCTAAAAGTAGTAAAGCTTTTAAACACTACAAAAGATACTGGACTGGATTTGGCAGGAAACATGACCTCACTTGCAGGTGAAATAAAAAATATTAATAAAATAATAGAAGAAGTACAAAGCATAGCAAACAAAACAAATCTACTTTCGCTAAACGCTTCAATAGAGGCAGCTAGAGCAGGAGAATCAGGAAGAGGTTTTGCTGTTGTAGCTCAGGAAATTGGAAAGCTTGCTATGCAGTCTCAAGAAGCCGTAGAAAAAATTGACTCTACACTCACGGATTTGGCAGCTAGAATCATAAACATAACAGAAAATGTAACCACAGAGATGAACCATGTAGAGCAAGAGGCAAAAGTTGCTGATAACTCTATAGCATCAATGCAGCTCATAGATGAGGAAGCCAAAAAAGCAGCCTCAAAAATGAAAAATCTAGAAAGAAACACTCAGATTCAGAAAAAGCTAGGAGAAAAAGTTGAGCTTGTATCTGCGGATTTTATTCAGCTTATGGAGGATGTAACTAGCCTGTCTGAAGATATGAGAGCAGGAAGCCAGAATTACTATGCAAAGTCTCAAAACATCACAGCTATGCTATTAGAAACAGAAAAAAGAACTCAGGAAATTTTTGGCTTTATTCGTTCATATACTGAGAGTCTACCTCTTACTGATAAAATGAAAACCTGCATAGCAAATGCCAAGTCAGCACTTGCAAATAAGCAGACAGACACTTCTCTTTTAAAAAGAGAAAATAATAAAGTAGCAAGAGAAGAGCTAAAAAAATTGGCAAAAGCCTATCCATCAT
This sequence comes from Acetoanaerobium noterae, assembly GCF_900168025.1. Classification (NCBI taxonomy): domain Bacteria; kingdom Bacillati; phylum Bacillota; class Clostridia; order Peptostreptococcales; family Filifactoraceae; genus Acetoanaerobium; species Acetoanaerobium noterae. The sequence goes on from NZ_FUYN01000002.1 coordinate 399,138, forward strand.
TTGAAGTAATCTGTATACTAGATGCTAGTGGATTAAGCTTAGTGTCGAGCATTGATGAAGAAGACTACAAACTTAACTTCTCTCATGCAGAGTATTTTAAATCAGCTATTGCAGGAAATACTTATGAATCAAAGCCATACATATCTACAGATACAGGGAACTACTGCGTTGCAGTATCTCTTCCGATAAAAGAAAATGGTCAAATAGTTGGGGTAATAATGGCGGACGTATCACTCGCTTAAATCAAGAATCAATAGGGAATCAATATAAATCAATAGGGACGGTTCTTATTGATTCTAGCTCTAATAATCGATTTCAAAATGAAATAAAATTAAAACAGAGTGGTCAAAAAGAACCGTCCCTTTTGATTCTCCATTTTGATTCTCTTCTGATTCGAAAAATAAAATAAAAAGGAATTTGATATGAAAATAAATATAGTAGGACTCGGTCCAGGAAGTCTTGATAATATTAGCTACAAAGTATATGAGCTAGTGACAGTTTCAAAGCTTCCACTTTATATTAGAACAAAAAAACACCCAGTAATAGATACTCTAGAGCAAAGAGGGATGAAGGCAGAATATCTTGATAGATTTTATGAAGCTGGAGAGGTATTTGAGCAGGTATATGAAGCTATTGTAGCTTACTTGATTGATGAAGTTGAAAAACGTAATGAAATCATATACGCAGTACCGGGGCATCCTTATGTAGCTGAGCAAACAGTAGCTATTCTTCATGAAAAATGCAAAGAGCAAAATATAGAAATAGTAGCCTATCCATCCATGAGCTTTATTGATGCTTTATTTGCAGCAGTAAAAAGAGACCCTTCAGATGGATTTGAACTAAAAGATGCATTTAACATAGATGCTCTTAGCCTAGATACGGAGCATGATTTAGTAATCACTCAGGTATATGACAACTTCATAGCCTCTGAAACAAAGTTAAAGCTACTAGAAGCCTATCCAGATGAGCATGAGGCATATATAGTCAAAAACGCTGGAATAACAGGCACAGAAGAAATAACCGTATGCAAAATATATGAGCTAGATCAGATGGGAATATGCTACGATTACTTAACTAGTCTCTATATTCCAAGAGTAATTCACAAAACCTACAGCAATCTTTCTGACCTCATAAACATAGTTAGAAAGCTAAGAGGACCAGATGGCTGCCCTTGGGATGCTAAGCAGACTCATGAATCACTTAAGGACCATATAGTTGAAGAAGCTACAGAAGTAAAAGAAGCAATAGAAAATGACGACCTAGATAACCTAATAGAAGAGCTTGGAGACGTACTGCTTCACATAGTGTTTCACAGCGAGCTAGGCAGAGAATCTGGCTACTTCAACCTTCTAGACATTACAGATGGGATTTGCAAGAAGCTCACATTTAGACATCCACACGTGTTTTCAGACTTAGAAATTGATGAAAAAGACCTACCAGAAATGTGGGAAAGATTGAAACAGATTGAAAAAAACAATAAAAATACTGATAAATAGCGAATTAGAGGTTGACGAAACATAAATATTGAATATACAATAGGAATTAGGACAAGACAATACATCCCGATGATAAATTAAATGGGAAGCTTAGTAAGACTAAGCTAAAACGTAGCACAGCTACATAAAAATAAGGAGGTATATAACAAATGAACAAAGCTGAATTAGTTGCAAAAATGGCTGAGAAGAGTGGCATGACTAAAAAAGATACAGAGGTAGCTTTAAACTCTTTCATGGCATCAGTTGAAGAAGCATTAGTAGCTGGAGAAAAAGTTCAACTTGTTGGATTTGGAACATTCGAGACAAGAGAAAGAGCAGCAAGAGAAGGAAGAAATCCAAGAGATCCAGAAAAGAAAATTAAAATACCTGCTTCAAAAGCTCCAGTATTCAAAGCTGGAAAAGGCTTAAAAGAAAAAGTTAACGCTACAAAAGCTGCAAAATCATCTAAAAAGAAATAAAGACAATAAAAGGACTACAGGGCTTTTGCCATGTAGTCTTTTCAAATAAGGAGAACTATCATGAGATTAGATAAATACCTTAAGGTATCGCGTATAATAAAAAGAAGAACAGTTGCAAAGGACGCTTCAGATGCTGGAGTAGTGTTCATAAACGGCAAGGAAGCCAAAGCCTCAACTAAAGTTAAAATAGGAGACACCCTAGAACTTCATTTCGGAGAAAAAATTTTAAGAGTTAAAGTACTGGATTTAAAAGAACACGTAGGCAAGGACGAAGCAGCTTCCTTGTATGAGGTGATTGAGTAGTGAAAGGCAAAAATCAGGATGAAACAAAAATAAGTAAAGTTTTAGAATTTAAGGATAATCAGACAAGAGAAGAATCTTTTGAAAATATCAACATAGATAATGATGATTTGAACACAAAACCTAGAGACGTTAAAAAAATAGAAGATACAGATAAACAAAAAAAATTGATAAAGTTAAAAGATAAAAGCTCAAAACATAGAAATAAAAAAGGTGAAGATAAACCTAAGAAAACTAAGAAGAAGCTTGATAGCTTTGATGTTGCATCGGCAGTAGTGATCGGACTATTGATTTGGGCAGGGATATCTTTGTCATTTACATTTATAGAGCAACAAATGGAAATCTCTGTCCTAAAGGAAAGAAAACTAGCCTTAGAAACTCAGATAAAGCAAGAAGAAAAAGAGCTTAAAAAAATAAAAAATACACTTAATCAGATGGATACCTTAGAGTTCATAGAAAAACAGGCTAGAGAAAAACTTGGAATGATAAAACCGGGTGAAACCGTATATATAGATTTGACAAAAAAGAAAAACTAAGGGGTGAAATAATTGAAACTAGCATCGATAGATATTGGGACAAACTCTATGAGGCTACTTATTACCGATTATGAAAATGGATTTTCTAAGAGAAAAAAGTATACAAACATAACCAGAATAGGTAGAGGGGTAGATGAATTTGGATATATATCCAAAGAAGCCATAGACCGTAACATACATGCACTCAAGGAATTTGTTGAAATAGCCAAACACGAAGATTGCGAGGAAATATATGTCATGGGAACATCAGCTCTGAGAGATAGTAAAAACAAAGAGGAATTCATAGAAAGAGCAAAAAACGAAGCTGGAGTAAATGTAGATATTATATCTGGCAATGATGAGGCATCGCTTGGATTTTATGGAGTAACAGCTGACCTAAAAGAAGAAGGCCAGGTTCTTATCCTAGATATAGGTGGAGGCTCAACAGAGTTTATCCTAGGGGATAAAACAGGCGGAATAGTTTTTAGCAAAAGTGAAAACATCGGCTCAGTAAGACTTACAGAAAAATTCATAAAATCAGACCCAGTAGATGAAATCGAGCTAGAAAACATGGATGCCTATATCAAGGCAGTAACAGAAAACACCATATCAATCCTCAAAACCTACCCTATTACAAAGCTCATAGGTATCGGTGGAACTGCTACTACTATATCTGCTATGGTACAGCAGCTAGATGTCTACGATATGGAAAAAGTCCACCAAAGCCTAGTAATGTATGAAGAGGTTGAAGCGATATTCAAAGACTTAAAATACAAAACCCTAGATGAAAAGCGAATGATAAAAGGCCTACAGCCTCAAAGAGCTGACGTAATAACAGCAGGAGTAAATATCCTAAAAAATCTAATGTCCTACCTAGAAATGAAAGACATACTTATAAGCGAATACGACAACCTAGAAGGCCTAGTATACACAAAAAACAAAAACTAGAATCAAAAGGTAGAATCAAAAGGGACGGTTCTTTTTGATTTTAAATCTAATTAAAACATATGGCTCTTAATTAAAAAGGGGACGGTTCTTGGTGATTTCAAAAATCACTAAGAACCGTCCCTTTTGATTTATTTTGATTTTTAGTCTTGGATAGAATCTCTTAATCTACCATCATACTCATACTCTACAATTCTAGAAGGATTGCTTCTAGCTGTACCATTGTAAACATTGATTATTACATCTGAGTTTTTAAATGATCTAACAGCTTCTTCAGCTATTTCTTCTATGAAATCATCAAAATCTCTGTAGTCATCTTTAAGTGCATTAAGCGCTGTAGAGTCAAGCTTGCTGTCTATATACATATCGATTTCGATATCTCCTCTATACTCATCAACTTCAAAATCAAAGTATAAAGTTCCTACGCCTGTAGGTCCAGAATATCTGTTGAAATCTCTATCATCGTTTAAAGTGTCTTCTAGAGCAGTTAAATCCTTGCTAGAAATATCCCCACTAGTTGAGCTGCTTTGCTTTAACTTATCTACTTCAGCTTCTAATCTAGCTTTATCAGCCTTAAGAGTTGTGATTTCAGAATCTTTAGCTTGTAGCTGTGTATTAAGAGCTGCTAGCTGTTGCTGATATAGAGCAACCTCCCCACTAGCTGTACCACCTTTTGGACTTACTGCTAGAGATGCGGCTTGTCCACTTGCTGCTGGAGTCCACTGCACATTAGCTATTCCTAAATTTTGAAGAGTAGCTATAGGTACATAAACTCTGCTGTTTGCTATAAATGGCTTAAGAGCTGTATCAGAAATGAATTGCTCAGTTCCATTTACCACTAATTTAAACGTATCATAATATGCATCTTGCTTGATAGGTGTAGCAGCATAAGCAATAGTTCCTGCTAACATAGTAGTAAGCATAGTACCAATTATTGCTATTTTTTTCTTTGAACTAAATAACTTCACAAAATCTCCTCCTTTATAATTATCACTAATTGCATTATAACCTGTTTAAATTACAACACAATTACAGAATATTTACAAGCATATAGCATCAATGTCACCAAAAGATTAAAAAAATATTACAATTATATCTCGTTTTAGTACAAAAGCTAAAACCATACAGTATAATAGACGATATATAAAAAGATTGTAGTGTGAAATTTATAGAGTTAATTATTACATAGTTAATTATTACATAGTTATAAATTATGCTACTAGCATATCTAAAAAAGCAAATAAGAATGAATACTCAGAAATAAATTAGAAATTAAATTTGTGAAAAAAGAAAGGGATGGGCATGATTACAAAATATAATTCAAACACAAAAAACCTATCAAGCAGAAAAAGTAAGTCTGGAAGAAATAAAAAATCCATGATTTCCTTTATACTTTTATTTGCACTATTATTTACATCTATACCTATGGAAAGCTTTGCGGCTACTCCAACTATATCTATTAATAGATTCCAATTCATTCAAGAGGTGAGTGGTGGAAAAACAAAAAATAAAATCGAGATTACTGGATTTAATTTTGTGGAGTACATCAACAACAATCCTGTAGACGTAGTTAGGAATATAAGTATAGGAAATGGTACAGCTACTACTACCATGCAAGATATAATAGCGGCTGGAGGAAAAGTTACTATAACAGAAACCTTGATTAGAATAGAAGCTCCAGATACTGGTCCTATTACACTAGGAATGAACACAAATGGAACGTCATATATAACTATTACAGCAAGAGATCAGAGTGCAAAGGTTTTTGAAACCAATGTAAATCAGCTTCCATCTGTTGGAGGATCTTTCGTAGAAAGTAAGCTTTATGCTGGTCAACCAGTTGAAATAGAGGGTTCTGGGTTTACTGGAGTTACTGATTTTATGGTAGCTGGAGCTTCTCATACACCAGGCACTCCTGCTGGGTCAGGAAGACTTACTGTTACTGCTACAAAACTATCTATAGATGCACTTCAAAAAAATATACTAGGTGCTGAAACGAGCATAATACTTAGAAAAGAAAATACTACAACGGTAAGCGGTCAAGTTGATACTATACCAGTTATATTTTCTGTAGATTATAAAAATAGAGTCACTGTGTACGACAGACTAAGTGGAATGGATAATCTGCTAGTACTTCCTTCGGAAGGACCAGTTTCTAAGTCAAGTCTTATAACAGTTTATGCAATGGATGAACTTGGAACTACAAAGCTAACAAATAAATTTACAGATAAAATGAGAATATTCCTAAGAAAAGCAGAAGATAATACCATTGAGATACCCCTTCAAAATGTTGAGCTTAAATATGAAAAAATAGGAGGAGTGGATACAGTTGTAGGAATTACAGGATATACTCCAGCTATAGATAGCAGAAAAGAAGTAGATAAACTCTATCATGCTGTCATAAGAGACCCAGCTAATCCTCTTGCAGAAGGGATTAAGAAAAATGCCTATACATTTGTAACAGGAGATCCAGCACCGTCCATAGTAGGACTGTATCCGGGAGAAGGACCAAGTACTGGCGGAACAGATGTAACAATAGTTGGAAGAAATATAATTAACGTTGCATCGTCTGGAATTACAAAGCCTCAAGGAGTTGAATTTAAAGCGGAGCAAACTCCTTCTAGAGAAGGCAATGATACACTAGTTATAGACTACGATATACTAGGCGAGACAGCCTCAAATAAAGCTATGTATGGAGAGAAACAGATAGTTGATATACAAAGAAAAATAAAGACCAAAATTTCTCTATATACTACACCTAAAGAATTAGAAATTCAGTACAGTAAACTCAATACAGAAAGTTATGGAACGGCTCATTATACAACTATCACAGAAGATGGTTTAGTAGTAACTACACCTAATGCAAATGTGGATGGACCACAGGCAGTTATTTTAGAGATAGAAACTATTATGGAGTTAGAAGATGGAACTGTAATATCCATTCCAGAAGGAACCAGATACTCATCTTTTATCTACAAAGAAGTAGAACCTAGACCAGTAATACAAAGTGTAGAGCCACCTTATGGATATTACTACAACGTAGATGCAGTGGAAAAACCATTAATGATTAGAATTAAAGGTTCTAAATTCCAAGCAATTAAGGATCCAGTTACAGGAGAAATATCATATCCAGAAGTTAAATTCAAGCTACCTGATGGACAAAGTCTTCCAGTAAAGATATCAAAAGAGCCTGGAGATATAAAGGTTTTAGATAAGGGAGCTCAAATCGACGGACAATTTAAAACTTTAGGAGATACATTGGTCGTATCAGTATTACCGGATTCTGCATTAGGGGATTTAAAGTCATTAATACTAAAAGAAGCCCTTCAGCCAGATGGATATAGATTCCTTTACGGTATAGTGGAAGTACAAAATCCTCAAGGAGGCACCAATATACTATCGACTGAGGGAGTGAAATTTGAATTTAGGCATCCCGATGACGTATTAGGTAATACAACAGCCCATTCTAAGCAACCAATAATATCGCAGGTGCTATTAAATGGTAATGTTCCTGTTCAAAAGCTTAGCTCTGATAAAGACAATGAAGTTGAAATAAGATTTAGCACTAGAGCAGGGCTTAGCGATTTGAGCAAAGTAAAGGTTACTATAGATGGAATGGATATAAGCAATAAAATATCATCTAGAACGAATGATGGAAATCAAGCAGTTATCAAAGTAGTAATTCCAAGAGGAATAGTAGGGAAAACTAGACTCCAGATAATTCTTAATGAAGGATTGATGGATTCATATGATATTACTTTTGACAATCTACTTGGACCAGAAATTAAAGATATTACACCTAATACAGGTGATGCAGGAACTATAGCAATAATAAAGAGAGACACAAAAGCAAATACTATAGGATTCAAGCCAGCTCTTAGTACTTCTGCTGATGAGCAAGAGAGAGTAGGAAGTAGAGTATTATTAAACGGACAAGACATAAATGAATTATTTTCAGGATATTCAAAGGATGTTGATGGCAAGGTAATATATCAAGATAGTGATATATTTACAAACTTTACTGATCCATCTCAGCCACTTAGTATACCAGGAAAATATATTTATGTAGTAGATGCGGATACTATATATATGAAGCTTCCAGAAGCTATTGATGCTGGGAAATATACAATTCAAATAAAAAACCCAGATGGAAGTGAGAGCACCTCTGCTAAAATATTTACAGTTATAGACTCCATAGCAAAAACAAAAATAGGAACTATCGATCCAGGACAAGATGATGAAACAGGAGGAATAATAACTACTATTACAGCAGATACAGGAACAAACTTCAAAGGGGAAATAGATGTTTATTTCGGAAGTCAAAAAGCAACTGTAGTAGGCTACAATCTAGACTATACAAAAGCATATGTAAAGGTACCACCACTCACGGATTTTAAATTCCCAACTAATCCTGCTGATATTGATAAAATTCAGTCCTTTACAGTTCCAGTAACAGTAGCTAACAAAGTAAATAAATCTACAGATACTAAATCGGATGGGTTTATTTACCTCAACCCAAATTACACAGTAAAAATAACAAAAATATATAGAGAAGGCATGTCATCTACTGACCAAAATGCAAATAAAGTGAATGTTGGAGACTATATATGGATTGAGGGAGAAAACTTTAGAGGAACCACTACAGATGGGAAAACCGTAGAAAATCTTCCGATAGTCATGTTTGGCTATACAAAAGTTCAAGCAGAGGACTATGACATAATGAATATAGGAACAGATAGAGCAGAGCTATCAAGAATAAAAGTAAAAGTACCACCAAAACCAATAAATGCTGCAAATGATGGTTCTGTTGATATATTAGTTCAAAACTACGATGGAGCTAAAGCTATTCAACCAAAAGGTGTTATATATGGAACAGGCAATCCTTCTATTGATGAAAAAACATCTATTCTAAGAGCAAGAAAAACTGGTGAACGAATAGAAATTTTTGCAAAGGAAGTATTTAAGGACGGATTAATAGTTGCATTTGGAGATAGAACTTACAAAAAAGAACTTGGTTCAAACCAAAAAGACTTTATAACCAATGAAAAAGGTGAATTAGAACAAATTGTAGTAAGATATATCCCAGGACAGACAGAAAATATTGAGGTGTACTATAGAGATCCTTCAGGAGCCTTGACTTTAATGGAGGACGCAACTCTATTGACTACTACTTCTGAGACTGTAACTGGAGGTAAAATAGCACTTGGAAATGAACCGGGAATTACAAAAATAATAGGAATAAACTGGCAAAATCCAGATTACCACAAAGCTACAAGTGCTGCATCAAATCCTGATCAGCTAAAAACCTATAATAAGGAATATATGTCTATAAAAACTATCCAAGAAGGCTCGAACAACTACTTAGAAATTAGAAGAGCACTTGGGAAAGTTGAAAGCTTTAAAATCGATAAACTTAACAATTCAGTTATAGGTATAAACACACCGTTTCACGATAAAATTGAAAAAACTACTATAACTTTAATAAACTCAGATGGCTCATCAGCAACAGCTCCATTTGAATTCCACGGTGGACTAGATGCGCCAGTGATTACTGATTTAGAAGGTAGCAAAGACAGAAATGTAATGATAGATGGAGCTCAGCAAAAAGTAAAGGTTAAAACCCAAGACTACACAGTAGACGGAACGATGAAAGTATTAGGAAAGAATTTTAAAGATGTTCAGTCTGTAAAAATAGGAACTAAGGAAGTGAAAGTAGAGTCAGTTTCTCAAGACTACACTTATATGATAGTATCGGTTCCTAAAGGTACTCCAGAAGAAGTAGGACAGCCTCTTCAAGTAACGGTTGTTACTAAAGAAGGAAATGCCTTTTCATCTAGAACTGAGCCACCTGTATACTTCATGTATATAGCTGCAGACTCAAAACCTGTAATAGAAACAGTAACACCAGTTGTTGGACCTAGAACAGGTGGAACTCTCGTTACCATTAAAGGTAAAGGATTTAGAGAAAAGGATGAATTTGGAGTAATATCAGATAATGTAGATGAGAGAATAACTATTACAGTAAACGGCTCTATGCCAGCTGGATTAAAAAGCACGGTTAAAAACGAGCAAGGCGAAATTGTAGAGCTAAAAGTAATTATGCCACCATCAGTAACTGGAAAAGCAAAGCTTCAGGTTATAAATGCAGATGGAGGAACATCGGAGCCAAAGGATTTCACATATATTTCTCAGCCTAAGATTTCGCAAACAGAAGGCTCTCTTTTCTTCAATGATACAACGACTGAGGTAAGACTTTTTGGAGAGGATTTCCAATCAGGAGTTAAAGTTGTAATAGGAGCAGATCAGACTAAAGGCAAGAAACCTGCTGATGCTTCTGTGTCAGGAATGATAGGAGTAACAGCTGATGGACAAAATCAAGAAGGACATCTTGTAGGAGGAGTAGAGGCAGCAGATGTTAAGGTTACAGGAACTAACCAAATAACCTTTAAAATGCCTGATGGAATAGAATCACTTGAAAATACTTCAATCATAATAGTGAATCCAGACACGGGTATGTCTGAACCAGGGCAAGGAAATATCAAACCACCAGTACCAGACGTCCCAGACATCGAGGCTATACCAGGCTTTGAAAGAACCATGATACTAAGATGGAAAGTAGATAAGGACGTACTAAACGCAGCAGAAAAATTTGAAATCTACGTAAGAGAGCGTAGAAGCGGAGACTATACCTTTGTAGGAGATACAAAGCAAGATACAACGGATCAGTCCTACGTAATAAAAGGGCTAAAATACGACACAACCTACGATATATTAGTTAGAGTACTGAATAAATACGGTGAAGCAGAAGATTTTGGAAGTGTGAGAGAAACTACCTTGAAACAAAATCAAGACTACAAAGAAAAAGAAAAGGTAGATGCAGTGGATAAAGCTGTAACTAATATAGAAACTCAAGGGAAACAGGAAGTAATAGGAGATACCTTGTATTACACTGTAGGAACTAGAGAATCTACTATCAATCTTTCAAATACTACTGCAAAAAATAAAACAAAATACGTTCAGATTCCTGTAAGAGATATAAAAGCAGGAAACAAAACTATAACAATAACAGATAAAGACCTAAGCCTGACAGTAAGCTACAGCTCACTTAATACACCAGAGCTTAGAAATGCACCAGATGATGCGGTATTTAGATTTAAGATATCAGCGGCAGAAAAACAAGTAGAAGAAAGCCTGACTAGAGCTATACCTAGAGCCTACAAAAAAGCCTCTAACGTATATGGAATCTACTTTGAGCTAGCACAGCCAAAGCTAGTAACTCCTATAGCTATGCTAGCAGGAAGTGCTACTATAAACATCAACTCCCCAGCATATCCTAAATACCACGCAGTATATATAGAAAGTGCAGATACATTCTCAATACTGCAGTCAAACATCATCACGCAAGGAGGAAACTATGTACTTCTTACAAACAAATAAAAAAGAAAAGACCCGTCTTCTGGGTCTTTTCCTAAGCATAATCATGATACTTTCATCAGCAGTTACCTCATGGGCAGCCTATGATGACGTATCTCCATATCCAGTATATAGAGGACTTATTAACCCTCAGGAAAATATGCTGAAAATGACAGTGACTGATGCAGCAGGAAGCACACTTCCTTACTTTGCACTAGGCACTGGAGTTATGTCGGTGACCAATACTAGATTTAATCCATTTGCTCCTATGACAGAGATGGACGCTCTAGCAGCAGTAGTGAATGCTTCAGGAATGAGTGAACAGATAGAGCCAAATCCTACAAACTGGAGAACAGGCTATATCGATATGGCTACTCAGATGGGCATCATAACAGATGTAGATTTGGCTGAGTATAGCGATACACCAGATACTCCGTTTACAAAGCTTGTTACAGCTGAAAAATTTAATAAATGGCTCAGCACTGGTCTTCAAAAAGAAACTAAATACAAGCTTTCGCCAAACGCTACTGTTAGAAGAATAGATGCGGCAGAGCTATTTCATAACAATCAGGAGCTAGTAGCTCCAGCCAAAGGCTTCACCTTGCTAAAAGGTGAAATAGTAGACCAAAAAACTATAACAGAAGATGGAGTAAATAAAATAGCTACCTCAGTAAAGCAGGACACAGGAGGCTATATAACCATCCTTAGCAACCAAGATATCCCAGTAGTAAAAAATGGGCAGATATCTCTTAATATGACAAACCTTTCAAAAGGAGAGGTAGCGTCTTTTTACTACAAAAATAACCAAGTTCAATTTGCAATATCAGAAGTGACTACAGCTCAGACCATAAATGGAACCTTTCAAAGTCTAAATGGAGATACCTTGACTATTTTGGATTTTAATAACCAAATCAGAACCTATAAAACTCATCCAAATATGGTAATTCTAGAAGTAGAAGGTGAGCTTGACAATCAAGGTAAATCTAGAACTATAGCAGCAAAGGATTTGATTTTCAATCAAGATATGCAGCTAGCAGTCAAAAATGGCCTAGTACATGAGCTTAAGACCTTCATTCCTAGAGACTCAGATTTAGACGGCTATATACCAGCAGAATCAAAACTAATTGCTGGAGTAGTGCTAGATGTAACTGCAAACTATGTAACTCTTACAGACAACAAGCAGTACTATATAAATCCAGACACCTTTATCCTAAGAAACGGTGAGCTCACTGATTATAGAGATATAAAGGAAGGCGATAGAGTAAAGCTGTTTTTTGATGATATCTACACTCCTATGGTGACTAGAGCAGAGGTAGAAGGACCTCAAAGACAAGTTGACACTATAATAAAAGGAACTATAGATAGCTACGCACTAGGAAGAGGAGAGCTAGCACTTAAATCTGTAACAAAGCTAAACGGAGATAGATGGGTAGCTGCAGATACTAGCTACACAAAGCTAAAGCTAAGTGGAGATATCTATGACGGAAGCAAAAAAGTAACTGCTGCAAAGCTAAAAGACTATAAAGGTCAAGAAATCTATGCAGTACTAGCAAAAAATCAAAATAACCCTACAATAGAAAAGGCAAATATAAGAAGAGGCTCAGCTCTATCCTTCTCAGATGAAATATCTCAGGTGGACTACCCAGGTAGCTACCTAAACATTGAGACAAATCTCATCAACTATACAGAAGGAACTCTAATAGTAAAAGATGGCAGAATAGTAGCTCCAGGAAATCTTCAGGCTGATGTAGGAGCCTATGTAGAGTCTGGAACCAACAAAAATGCTTCACTTATAGTTATGAACAACACTCAGTATTCATCTGACAACAAAAGCTATCCATACAAAATCTACAGAGGAACTATTGAAGATATCTTTGACTACTCTATAGAACTAGGAAATGATAAAGACGATAGATACTACTACGAAATGAGAGGCTCGGTATGGGCTAGCTTTAGAGCAGGAAGCGAGGGACCGAGAATTTCCTACAACGACAGCACCACCATCTACGATTCTGACTATAATAAAGGTAAGGGAAAAGAAATTCCAGTTAGAGATTTTAGAGATTACAAATATGAAGGAAGCAGATATGACGATGAAGACCCAGTTTACTACGATAGACAGGTATATGTAGTAACCAAAGACGACGTAGCTATATCTATAAACTTCCTATCAGAATCAGGCTACGATGAAGTAAACACTCAAAATGTCATGACAGGAAAAGTAAAAGCAGTAGATATAACTGCAAAAACTCTTACGCTTTCAGAGGTAAGTAAATATAACTCTCTAAGAGAGATATTTGTGCCTCAGCAGACAGAGGAGCTAATCGATATATCAAAAGCGAGCATAATATCAGGAAATAAAGAGCTACCTAAGCTATCAGCAGAGCAACTGATAGGCAAAAAAATAAGAGCAGTCTACAAACAAAACACAACCAGAAAAAATAATGGTATAGTTATAATAGTAGATTAAAAAATGAAAAGTCTCTGCCCTTATCATATACATCGCGTATATTTGAGGAAGAGACTTTTCTTTATAAAAAATAAAGTAAAACATGTATAATAAAAATATGAGCATTAAAAATATAGAATATATAATAACTATTAAGGAAACAACCGAAATTATAAAATCAAAATATAGAAATAAAATAAAAAGCGAATATAGAAATAGAAAAGAAATAATATTCGAATAAAAAAGGAGTAGACTATGAAAAAAATTTTTTCAACGATTTTAGCAGGCCTGATGATATCATCTCTTGCTGTATCATCTGCCTATGCAGAGCCTCTTGGAGGATTTGACCCAGGAATAGAAAATCTTCAAGGTTATCAGGAAGTTGTATTTCTGACAGGAAGACCAGTCCTTATGAAGGGAACAGTGAAAACCTCTATAAAAGAAAAAGACGATGAAAGAACAGAAAAATATACCTACAAGCTAGAAGACGCATCTGGAGAATTCACTCTTTCACGTTCTCTATCTCTTACGGCAACACTTCAGGATAACTATGGACAAACAGTAGAGGTAGCTGAGGTGGATTCGTTTAAAGAAACTATAAAGCTAGGGGATGTGACCTACAGCGCAGATGATAAGACCTCTGAATTCACTCAAAGTATCATCTACGATAACAAGCCTGCTGTCAGCTACTACGCAGGTAACATGGCTTATAGGAAGGTATATAAAGGAGACGACGAAACTCCAACTATCACAGTGGATATGGAAGGAAGCTCTGTAGGCTACGACCAAGCATGGGGAAATACAGAAACTAGGACCATGAACTACTATATATCATCTTCTGACCCAAAAGGCATCCAAGGAAGCTACACAGTAAAAAATTCAAACAACATAACTAAAGATATAGTATATGCAGAAAACCAGCCTACTCAGATTTCATTTAGAGGGGGTTATATGGTATCGGAAAAAGATGAAAGCGTAATGGAATATTCATATGATATAAACGGCAGAGTAGGTTCAAACTCACTTACACTTGCAAACAATCCAAAGTTCACTAGGCTAAATGTTCCAGAACTTAGAGATACTAGTGGGCACTGGGCGGAAGAATCAATAAAAATCCTAGCATCATTAAACGCTATTTCGCCAAATGCAAAGAACTTCGCTCCATCACTGGCGATAAGCAGAGAAGAGTTTGCAAAAGCTGTAGCTGTGGTATCAGATATAGTAGAAGAAGAAACCACAGTAAGAAGAAGCAAGAAAACTCAAGAGCAACCACTATTTACTGACACTGCACTAGACTCAGAAAAATATAAATACGTAAAAGCAGTAGCGACAAAAGGCATCATGGGTGGAGTAGGAGAAGATAGATTTGAGCCAAAGGGAGAGCTTAGCAAGGCTCAAGCAGCAACCATCCTCATAAATGCTCTAGGAGTAGAAGCCCTAGCACCTAATGGAGCTTACTCTACAGGGTTCAAAGATGATTACTCTATACCTTACTGGGCAAAGGATTCTGTATATATGGCTAGAAGCCTAGGACTAATCGATGGAACAGAAAACGGATTCTTCCAGCCGAACAAAAGCTTAACTAGAGCAGAAGCAGCTAGCATACTAAATAACTACATTCACTACCTCAGCTATGACCTGAGAGAGGATTTTAGAGAAAGAATAGTCAACTACTAAAAGGGAGTCCTGAAAATGAAAAAACTAAGACAGATATTAACCTTGCTATTCACTACCATGATATTGTCTACAAATCTTGCATATGCAGATCCGATAACAAAAGATCAAGAATTCTTTGATGCAGTCAAAGAGTACATCATGCAAAACTACGCTTTAGAAGTAACAGAAGACCAGCTATACGATGCAGCTATAAAGGGTATGTTTGATGCACTTGACCCATATAGCACTTATATGGATGAAGAAGAATACAAAGCCTTCATGGAAGAAGCTACAGGTGAATTTGCAGGTATAGGGGCAGTAGTAGGAAAAAGAGATGATGGATTTTATCTAGTAAGCATAAACGAAGGCTCACCAGCGTCAAAAGCAGGGCTAAAGCCTATGGACGTATTAATATCTGTAAATGATAAAGCGATAGACCTAAAACAAGATACAGAGTCTCTAGTGAAACAAATAAGAGGACAAGCAGGAACCAACGTAAAGCTAATTGTAAAAAGAGGAAATGAAGTTCTTACAGTAAATATAGTAAGAGCGCAGATTCAAGTAAACCCTATAGAATACAAAACCTTAGAAAAAGACCTAGGCTATATCAGAATAACTGAATTCAATAATAATACCTATACTAACATGACTACAGCTATACAAGACCTAAAAAAGCAAGGAATAAAAAAAGTAATCCTAGACCTAAGAGGAAACCCAGGAGGCTCTTTAGACCAGGTCCTAAAAGTATCTAACTATTTCGTACCAAAAGGCAAGCTCCTAGAGATACAATATAAGGAAGATAAACCTGATGTATTTTATTCTAATGGTAACCTTCAGTTTGAAAAAGTTGCAGTACTAATAGATGGAAACACAGCATCTGCATCAGAAATCCTAGCAGGAGCTATTCAGGACACAAACTCAGGAACGCTAGTTGGAACTACTACCTATGGGAAAGGAGTAGTTCAAGACTTATATCCTCTAAAAAATGGGGAAGCCATAAAGCTAACTATAGCAAAATATGTCTTACCATCAGGTAGAAGTATAAACTTAAAAGGATTAAATCCTGACAAAAAAGTAGAGTATATCACGCCAACAAATAACTCAGATACAGATAATCAGCTAAACACAGCGATTGAATTTATAAAGCAGAAATAACAGGTAAATAATGTTAATATTACAACAAAAACAAGCAAGTGTAACAGACATGTAATATTAAAAACCTAGTTTTAGTAGTATAATAGCTATAAGAACTTGGGGGTGGAGTATGAAAACTTCTCAAGTTACAACTCTATTACATGCACATTCAGAGCTTGACTCGAGTTGGATGTAATGCTATAATTCATTTTGTAAGTCTGACGATTTGTACGGCAGACCAGCAGGGAGGCTGTAAAACTCTCAAACCAAAAAACACATATTTTAAAGGAGGAAAGACAAACATGAAGAGAAAATTATCTCTATTAATGGTATTAATGATGATGTTAACATTAATACCTGCTAACATGGCGTTTGCTGCAAGTGATGCTGTTGTTAACACAACAACAACAAGTGCTGACGGAACAGTAAACTTCCAAATCCAGATTGACCCTAAAGGTACAGGTTTTGAGCCTAATGGAAGTTTTGAAATTGCATTAGGAGAAAATGCTGAGTGGTTAACTTCTGGAAGTACTTTTGTTATTAATGTAGCTGGTTCTTCTCCAGTTCAACCAACAAAAGAAAGAGAAACAGAAAAAAGAGTGGAATTCAAGATGCCAGCAACAGTACCAGCTGGAGAAATTGTAATCACTGGTAAAGTTCAACTAGACGGCGCTTCTGCCGGGGACCAAAAAGTAACAATTGAAGATCTTGGAAACTCAGGAGTTTCTAGACAAGTTCTTACTTACGCTGTAGTTTCTGGTTCTGGATCAGTTATATCTAGAAGATTAGAAGACGTTAAAACTGTAACTAGATCTGCTCAAGCGGTTGGCGCAGAGTTTGAACTTAGAGAAGTTTCAGCTAAAGCTCTTAGCACTGCAAATGGAGCTAGCTTTAAATTAAGACTTCCTAAGGATATGTCATGGAATCAAGCAGATACTGTAGTTACATTAAACAATGTAGCGGCAGATGTGACAAAAACATTTAGCGATAGAGAAATGACAGTTACTTTTGCAAATGGAAAAATTTCTGATAGCGTAATGGATAGAATTATTGTTAAGCCAGTAATATCTATTTCTAAGGATGCTAAATTCGGAGATATAGAAATCGAAGTAATTGATGTAAATGCTAATATGGACGCTGACGATGTGAAAGTTGCTGAATATAAAGAATTTGGCGCTGTGCTAGAAGTGGATAAAGTTAAGAGCATAGTTGCTGGTACAGAAAAAACTAGCAAAGAATATACTGTAAAAATTACACTTGACCCAAATGGAGCTTCTTTTATTCCTTCAAGAACTATAGATTTCACAGTTGCTGGTGGAGACCTTAAATTAAAAGGTTCTGTTACTGGTGGAACTATGGAAACAGGAAAAGACACTATATCTGGAAAATATGATGATGAATTTGGTATCCAAGCAAATTCAACTACTGCAAAAATTGAATTTGAAGCTTATTTAAAAGCTGATTGGGATGCTAATGGTGAATTAAAACTTACTGCTAAAGGTGCAGGGGTTGAAGAGCAAACAATTAAATTGGCTGATGTTTTAGCGCCAGCTAAAATCACTACTAAAGTAGATGATACAAAAACTGTTGCTGATGTAGTAGTTGGACTTCAAAATCAAGCTACTCCAGAAATTATTATTACTGAGACAGAAGCTGGTTCTTTAGCAGAAGGATACTATGTATTCGATCTTAACCAAGCTAGATATGCTGGAGTAGAATTTATTGATTCTACAGTTAAGTTCGAGACTACTGGAGATATCAGTGTTGATGATGTTTACACTATTGAAAATGGCGATAAAGTAGTAGTATATGTAGATGGAGAGTCAAATAAAGAAGCTTCTTCTATAGTTATAAAAGGTCTAACTGTTACTCTTGACAGAGCTGTTCCATTTGGACAACTTGATTTAAGATTTGGAGCAGTTGTAGCTGATGGAGATCAAGGAACAATCACTGATGGAGAATTTGGTATTGACCCAGAGAAAAAGAGTTTTGAATATGAAGTTGAAACTATAATTGAGAAAGTTCCTTTCTTAAACGTAGTAACAGAAGTACAAACAGCTAGACAACAAAAAACTGTATTTACTTTAGATTCTACAACTTACACTGTAGGTTCTGAAACTAAAACTTTAGATGCAGCACCATATATTTCTAACAACAGAACTATGCTTCCTATCGGAACTGTAGCTCAATTAGCAGGTGCTACTCTTAACTACTCAGCAACTACTAGAACTGCTGTATTTACTAAAGATAACCTAGTTGTATCTATGAACTTAGACACTAATATTCTTCTAGTAAACGGATCTCCAGTTCCAATGGATGCTAAGCCAGAGATAGTTAACAGCAGAGCATTTGTACCAGTTGTTTATGTTGCACAAGCTTTCGGTATCCAAAACGGAATCGATATAGTTTATGATGCAGCTACAAGAACTGTAACTTTATTCCCTAACGCTCAATAATTGAGTTTAAAAGAATAATTATAATCAAATAAAAGAGAGCTGAGATATCTCAGCTCTCTTTTTTATAAAAATGTAATATCAATGTTATAATTTAAATCGTGATTTAGTATAAAATTATAGTGTACAATTTTAAATTATATCATGATTTAAATTTAGATTTAGATTATTAATTATTTAGGAGGAACTTAAATGAAAAAAATATTAGCAATTACTCTTACAATGTTGATAGGTATATCGAGTTTTGCTTATGCTGCACCTAAAACTATTGAAGCATATTTACAAAATGATTTTTTAATTAAAGTAAATGGAGAATTTAAATACCATCCAGAAGGCTTAAAACCTATAGTGTATGAAAATAGAACATACTTGCCTGCAGCTTTTATAGCTGATATATTAGGAGCTAGTACAACATTTGATACTTCGACTAAAACTGTTAATATTGCTTCACAACCGCAAAATAGTCTTGATCAAAACAAGATTGATGAGTATGAAAATAAAATAAAAGAGCTTGAAAATAAAATAAAAAAATTAGAATCATCAACACAGGTTACTTCAGATTACGCAAACTTTCCATCGCGTGTATCTAAAGATGGCTACCAATTAACTGTTGAAGGCTTATCTGTAAGAGATGATGGAAGAGATGGAAGACTATACTTTTATTTAAAAAATGAAGATGTTAATACGGGTATAAAAATTAATTCAATGGCTACCACGATAGAAGCCAATGGAAAAACTTACAAAGCATCTGCAATGATGCAAGAGAATTTAGATATGAAATTGTTTAAATGGGTTCAACGTACTGAAGACTTAAAAACATTTATTCCATTTTCTGATTTACCAGAAGAAGATAAAGATATAAAAGAAATGACAATTACAATTGAAGTTGAAATCAATCAAGCATACCCAAAAACTGAAACATTAGTGTTTAAAGTGCTAAATGATTAATTTAAAGGAGAGTGATTAACTTGAAAATGAATATCAAAAAAATAATTCTATCTGCTTTTTTGACATTTACTATTGTGAATCCATTATCAGCATTTGCTGAACCAAATAATTTAGAATCAGTACAAGCATCTAACTTACTTACCTATGAAAGAGCGGTAGAACTTGCAATTAATGAAAGTACTGACTTAAAAAATCTAAAACTTGAAAAAGAATCTACCACAGTGAAAATCGATGATGCTCTAGACCAATTTGGAACAAGCTTATATGATCCTCAAGTTTTAGCCTTAATGAAAATTCAAAAAAATGATAAAATAAGTTCAGAAAAAACAACTAAAATGGAAGAGTATATTAAACAAGCTTTAGCTTTTAAATTAAAATCCATGTTCAATAATATAAATTTAATGGAAGAAGATTTAGATTTAAAAATATCTAAGTTAGACAATGATATTAAAAAAAGAAATACAATTGCTCTTAAAGTTGAATACGGAATGGAAAGTAAAACTAATTTAACGACTAAGGATATAGAAATCAATCAAACAAGAAAAGATATTGAAACTTTAGAAAAAGAACTTGAGGAGCAGTATATAGCTCTTAGTAAAATAATTGGTTATGACAACTTCGAGAAATATAATATTGAAAAACTTGATTTTGAATACCAACCCATAAAAGATACTCAGGAAGATATTGAGTTTAAAGCTACAAGAGCGTTAAGTAGTGATATCAATATATGGGGGAAAAAACAACAATTAGATATTCAAAGAATTGATGTTGATTTCTATGCTCTTAATTATATTAGTGGATTACCTAGCAACATGCAATCTAATCCTACACCCTATAAAGCCTTAGAACTCGATGCTAAAATTTCTTCAAATGATTTGGAGCAAGCAAAGAAAGATTTAAAAGATAGTGTAATTAACAAATATAACTCTATTAAAAAATTTGAAACTGCTTATGATAATACTATTTTGAAACTAAAAGAGTTAGAAGAGAAAAAAAGAATATTAGAAGTTGCTATTAAAGCTGGAACAGCAATAAACCAAGATTATCAAGATTTATTACTTGGAATAAATGAAGTTAATAATGGAATTGAAAAAATTCAATCTCAACATGCGCTTTTAGTAGAGATGTATAACAATCCGTTATTAGCAGGAGGAAGCATTAACTAAATTAATATAAAAACGGGCAGAATTTACATTTATTCTGCCTTTTTTTATGCAATCGCTTTTTCATTTTTAGATATCCTATGTTATAATATATTGGTAACGAATGAATAGAAGGAGGTAGCATGGTGTCTACATCTAAGAAGAGACTAAATAATGATACTAGAATAAACCAAAATGCACTTAAGACTTCACACATATATTTTGATTTATTTAAGATTTTACCGCTTTTATTAATTGTTGGAATTTTACCATTTATTATACGTCTAAAATTAGTGCCACTAGAAGGTCCTTTTTATGAATTTTGGAATGGACAAAGCATTAATCCTGATTTTTTTACCTATTATAAACAAATTTTTATTTACGTTGTAACAGCATGGGCCTTATTACATACTTTTCTCTTTACAAAAAAAATAAAATTTACTAAAGCATACTATTTTATGGGAGCATATGGATTTTTAGTAATACTTTCTACTATATTTTCTAAATATCCTCAAATTGCACTCCACGGATTTAATGAAAGACGGGAAGGAATGTGGATAATTCTTTGTTATTTATTACTTATGTTTTCAACCATTAATTTAGTAGAAACTGAAAAACAAATTAAAGCAATAATATATACACTAGGTGCTTCAGGAGCAATAATATCTTTAATATCTATATTTCAATATTTTGGGATGGATATTTTTACTACAGAATTTGCAAAAAATATTATGATATCAAGTGAAATACAATCACAAGTAAAAGATTTTAACATAAAATTTGGTGAAAAATATTCCTATGGAGTATTCTATAATCCTAACTACTTAGGAGGATACATAAGCTTCTATGCACTACTTATGTTATCGTTTGCCATCATATCAAATAACATAAGAGAAAGAGCGCTATTTGCGGTATTCTTCATATTATCTATGTTCGCCCTATATGGTAGTCGAAGTGAAGCAGGAGTGCTGGGAATAGTAGGAGCGATAGGTCTATTGATATTAGTATTTACAGCTAGATACATAATAAAAGATAAACCAAAAGAAGAACATAAAAAACTACTACTTACTAGATTCTTACCTATACTACTATCACTTATTATACTACCAGTGAGTCTGTCATATATACCTATATCAGATAACCCTCTTACTAGAATTAGAACAGAAGCTGTAACATTATTTCAGCCGTCAGATTTAAAAGGTAAAGACTATAAAGAAATTGGGCCTATTAATGATATAAAGCAGATAGATGAGAAGACCATTGAGCTAAAGATATACGGTAAGGTTACTAGATTGAACGTGGATAAAGATATGAATTTAAACTTAATTGATGATAATCATAAGTTGCTTTTTAACCTTAAAATAGAGGGAGAAAAACAGTCTTCTGGTCATATACTAGGGATAACAGAGTATCCTTGCTATATAAATATAGTTGATAAAGGAAACAGCAATTACAGCATACATTATTATTATAATGACCGAACTTGGGAAAAATTAGATTTTCTAGTATCAAATGGAGAGCTTTCGTTTACTACTCCATCATTTAGAAAAGTGGATATACAAAAAGACTTATATGCTAAGCATATAGGATTTGAGGAAAGAGGCAAATTAGCTAGTGGAAGAGGGTATATATGGTCTAGAAGCATTCCTTTAGTTTTTAGCAATATAATTGTTGGTTCGGGGCAAGATACATTTATAACAGAATTTCCACAGTACGATATATTTGGAAGACAAGCTGAGAATATGCCTCAATATTACTGGAACATACTAACTGATAAACCTCATAATACCTTCATACAAATAGGTATACACTCAGGATTAATTTCATTACTTATTCTTTTAACTGGAATAGTGTTACTTATATTTAAGTCAATTAAATCATCATTAAATGAAGGGAATATAAATATCACAATAGCTATATTCTCATCAGCCATTTTAGGGTTTTTACTATCATCAGTTTTTAACGACAGCATTTTGGCTATTACTCCTATGATATATATATTACTAGGAATCAATGTATTAGGTATTATTAAATCAAATAACTAAAAGGTGGAAGACAAATGAATCAAACATATGAAGAGGAAATATCTCTTAAAGAATTACTAGGAGTACTCATAAAAAGAAAAAAAGTAATCCTAATATCTTTTATAATTATTACCTTATTATCGGGAATATATGCTTTTTTGCCTGCATTTGAAAAACAAACAGAATATGATGCAGTAAGTAGCATAGCTATAATTTATAACTATAAGGCACCAGAAAACCCAGAAGAAATCGGGGAAGGGTATGTGTATTATCAAGATAGGTTGCAAGGAATAATGATACCTACTATAAAAGGATATGCTCAGTCACTGAGTATTCTTAGAAGTATCATAACTGAACTGGAAATAAAAGATGATGAAGGAGAATATATAAAGGCAAGAAAGCTAGCAGAAGATATAGAAATAGAAAATCAGACAGGCAGTAATCTTCTTACTATCACAGTGAAATACAAAGATGAAAAATTAGTAGCAGATATAGCAAATAAAATACCTGAGAAATTAATTCAAATGGCAAAAGCAAATCCAGAACTTAGCAATTATCAAATCAATATTATTGACTATGCTATTGCAAGTGAAACAAAAGGTTCGAGTAGATTGTTGCCAGTTGCTATAGGAATGGTTTTAGGAATTATGCTGGGGATATTTTTAGCATTTGCAATGAGTTATTTAAGCAAAAAAATTCAATCGCAAGCTCAGATTACAGCTATGGGAATAGACATAGATTTAAGACTTAAAAATAAAGTAGATACAGAAAGCCAAAATAAACTTATAGCTCTAGCAAAACTATCTGAGGTAGATAAGCTGCTAATAGGAATTCATAATACTGATTCTGCAGTATTACCTTCTGACTTTATAAAAATTGCTAAATCAAATAATATAGAAGTTCAGATACTACCATATACTACTGATGAATTTTTACTAAAATCCAAAGAATCAGACTTATCTATGATAATAGTAGAAGAAGAAAAATCAGAAATAAAAGACTTAGAGGAACTAATAAAAATAATTAGTAAATATAAAATTAAAACCTCAGTGATTTACATTGAAAAATAATAGTACTTAAGGACCCACTGAACTAAAAAATCACTGGGTCTTATTTATTTCTTTAAGCTTGAATAAAGGAGAAGTGATTAATATGCCAAATAAAATATGGTTAGCGTCACCACATATGAGTGATGAAGGTTATGAAAGAAAGTATGTACAAGAAGCGTTTGATACAAATTGGATAGCCCCACTTGGACCTAATGTAAATGAATTTGAGAAAGAACTTGCTGCTAAAGTTGGTTCAAAGCATGCTGCAGCGATGACATCAGGGACGGGAGCTATTCACTTAGCACTTAAAGCTGCCGATGTCGGTGAAGGAGATGTAGTATTTTGTCCGACCCTCACTTTTTCAGCTACAGCCAATCCAATCATCTATCAGAATGCAACTCCTGTCTTTATCGACAGTGATTATGAAACATGGAATATGGATCCAAAAGCATTAGAGGAGGCCTTCGAGAAGTATGGTTATAAGGTGAAGGCTGTTTTAGTTGTGCATTTATATGGTCTTTCTGCTGATATGGATAAGATTATGGAGATATGCAGCAGATACGAAGTAACGGTTATTGAAGATGCAGCTGAATCTTTGGGTGCCTATTATAAAGGAAAACATACTGGAACATTTGGTAAGTTCGGAGTGTTTAGTTTTAACGGAAATAAAATCATCACTACTTCTGGTGGAGGAATGCTTGTTTCAGATGATGAAGAGAAGATTAAGAAAGTTAGGTTTTGGTCCACTCAGTCGAGAGATGCTGCAAGGCATTACCAACACAGCGAATTAGGGTTTAATTACCGTATGAGCAACGTTGTTGCTGGGATTGGGAGAGGGCAGCTTAAGGTATTAGACAAGAGAGTTGCTAAGAAGAAATATATATTTGAGTTTTATAAGAGAAAACTTGGTCAGTTAGAAGGTGTAGAGTTTATGCCAATCAATGATTGGAATGAGCCGAATTACTGGTTGAGTATGATGACATTGAAGGGTTCGGTAAGACCTCTTGATGTTATGGAAGCACTAGAGAAGGAAAACATCGAATCAAGACCTGTATGGAAGCCGATGCACATGCAGCCGTTCTTCGCTGAGTATGATTATGTTGGATCAGATGTTAGTGAGCAGCTATTTGAGAATGGTGTGTGCTTGCCGAGTGACACCAAGATGACAGATGAGGATTTGCATAGGATATGTTCAATTATAAAGGGACTATGGTTTAAATAAGAAGTAGGTGCTAAGAGATGCAAAGTGGAGTTAAAGAAGAAGTTAATGTTAAAGTGAATAAAGGCTTATACAGAAGATTTTTCAAACGACCATTGGACTTCATTTTATCTTTGATGGCGATTATTGCTTTAAGTCCGGTACTTATAATCGTTGGGGTATTGGTTAGAGTTAAGCTTGGTAGTCCGGTATTGTTTAAGCAGAAAAGACCAGGTCTTAATGAGAAGATTTTTACTATGTATAAGTTCAGAACAATGACGGACGAGAAGGACGAGAATGGTGAGCTGCTTCCAGATAGTGTTAGATTAACAAAGTTTGGTAGGATGCTTAGATCTACAAGTCTAGATGAGCTTCCGGAGCTGTTTAATATCCTTAGAGGGGATATGAGTATTGTGGGGCCGAGGCCTTTACTCATTCAATATCTTGAACTTTACAACGAACACCAAAAGAGAAGACATGAAGTAAGACCAGGTCTTTCAGGACATGCTCAAGTGAATGGACGTAATACCATCAGTTGGGAAGATAAGTTCAATCTAGATGTTGAGTATGTAGATAGTGTGAGCTTTATCGGAGACTGGAAGATTATCTTTCTTACAATAAAGAAGGTATTTGTTAAAGAAGGAATTAGTTCGGATACATCAGTGACGATGGAGCCTTTTAGAGGATCTCAAAGAATGGAGGATTAATTATATGAAAAATATAGTTATTATTGGAGCTGGTGGTTTTGGTAGAGAAGTTGCTTGGCTTATTGAAGATATTAATAAAGAAAATAAGGAATGGAATATTGTTGGATTTGTTGATGATAATCAAGATATCCAAGGAACTGAAGTTAATGGATATAAAGTCGTTGGAAATATCAATTGGTTAAAAGAGCAAGAACTATATGTAGTTAATGCAATCGGGGATCCAATAACGAAAAAGAAAATTATAGAAAAATTAGATAGTA
Organism: Acetoanaerobium noterae; assembly: GCF_900168025.1. Classification (NCBI taxonomy): domain Bacteria; kingdom Bacillati; phylum Bacillota; class Clostridia; order Peptostreptococcales; family Filifactoraceae; genus Acetoanaerobium; species Acetoanaerobium noterae. The sequence continues at coordinate 425,285 of NZ_FUYN01000002.1, forward strand.
GCAAGAACCAATATCCAGTATTAATCCATCCAAATGTTGTTTTTTCCGACAGTGTTAATTTTGGGGAAGGTTCAATCATTTGCGCCGGGAATATTATTACAGTGAATATTGAAATTGGCAAGCACGTCATTGTAAATCTAGATTGTACAATTGGACATGATGCAATTATTGGTGATTATTCAACAGTTCTTCCAAGCGTTAATATATCGGGTTTTGTTGAAACAGAAGAATGTGTAAGCATTGGAACAGGATCAGCTGTTATCCAAGGTGTAAACATTGGAAGAAACACCGTTGTTGGTGCAGGAGCTGTAGTAGTAAAAGATTTACCAGCAAATTGCACTGCTGTTGGTTCGCCTGCTAAACCAATTAAGTTTCATGAATAAGATATTAGGCAATAACGTGAACATCTGCAGTGGATGCAAAGTGGGTGCAGGTGCTGTGGTGGTTAAGGATATTACTGAACTTGGGACATATGTTGGGTTCCGGTGAGAAAGATAGATTAAATGTTGTGAGGAGAAGAGAAAATGGAATTACTCTTTAAAATATTATTTTATATAAGTGCATTTATTATTGTTTGGGCTATGGTAGGCTATCCAGTATCTTTAAAGATAATTGGTAAGATCTATAAGTCTAGAAAACTAAAGAAAGACTACAAACATCAGCCAACGGTTACAGTTATGGTTGTAGCTCATAATGAAGAAAAAGTAATTCTTGAGAAACTCCATAATATCATTAAACTTGATTATCCCAAAGAGAAGATTGAGTTTTTAATATCATCAGATAACAGCACGGATAGAACAAATGAAATAGTTAAGGAATTTATAGCTAATCATTCTGAATATAACATAAGACTTTATGAAGTTAAAGCCCGTATGGGGAAAACTAATGCACAGAATGAAGCTCAAAAAACAGTATCAACAGAGTATCTTGTAATGACAGATGCAAACTCAATGATGGATAAAAACTCTGTTAGAGAATTAATGGCAGCTTTTACTTCAGAGAACATTGCATATGTTTCAGGTAGACTATCTATAGTGAATCAAGAAGCCAGTGATGTAAGTAATGCTGAGGCTAGTTATTGGGATAGTGATTTAGCGGCTAGAGAAATTGAAGGTAGAATACAGACTATTACTGCGGGTAATGGAGCATTATATGCCTGTAGAACAAAAGATTACTATGATTTTAACCCAATTCAATGCCATGATAGTGCAATGCCTCCATTGTATGCACTTGAGGGTAAAAGAGCAATAGCGAATCATGATGCAATTGCTTATGAAAAAGCAGGGGAAGTTATAGAAGATGAGTTTGGTAGAAAGGTAAGGATGAACCGAATAATCCTTAAACAGATACTACCAGATGTCAGGATATTAAATGTGTTCAAATACGGATGGTTTTCTTACTTTTATTTTGGTCACAGGACGTGTAGGTACTTACTTTGGATATCACACTTTATATTGTTTGTTTTGAGTGCTTTTTTAATTAGCGGATCATGGTTTTATATGTTGGCATTTATAGGGCAAGTTCTTTTTTACTTTTTAGCTTTGTTAAAAGCGATTACTAAATCACAGAATAAATATCTAACTTTGATTTATTATTACACAGTAACAATAATAGCCCAATGGGTCGGAGTATACAGAATATTAACAAGCAAGGCTAAACCGTTTTGGGATAAAGCTGAAAGTACAAGGTAGGGGGATTGAAATGAAAATAACAATAGCGGGAACTGGTTATGTTGGTTTATCTAATGCAGTTCTCTTAGCGCAAAATAATGAAGTAATAGCATTGGATATCATCCAAGACAAGGTTAATATGATTAACAATAAAAAATCACCAATTATTGATGCAGAAATTGAAGAATACTTAGCTACTAGAGAATTGAATTTAAATGCTACTACTGATAATTATGTTGCGTTTAAAGATGCTGATTATGTAATTATTGCTACGCCTACTAATTATGACCCTGAAAAAAACTACTTTAACACAAGAACCGTTGAGGCAGTTATTGCTAATGTTCTTTCAATAAATCCAGAAGCTGTTATGATAATTAAATCTACGGTACCTGTTGGATATACAGACTCAATTAAAGAAAAATTCGAAACAGAGAATATCATTTTTTCGCCAGAATTCTTAAGAGAAGGAAAAGCTTTATACGATAATTTATATCCATCAAGAATTGTTGTAGGAGAGCAGTCTGAGAGAGCAAAAGTATTTGCTGAACTATTAGCTTATGGTGCGATCAAGAAGGACATTCCAATTCTTTATACAAATCCAACCGAAGCCGAAGCAATTAAACTCTTTGCCAATACTTATCTTGCTTTAAGAGTTGCTTACTTTAATGAACTTGACTCTTATGCAGAGGTAAGAGGTCTTGATACTAAACAAATTATTGAGGGTGTGGGGATGGATCCACGGATAGGGACGCATTATAATAATCCTTCATTTGGTTATGGTGGATATTGCTTACCCAAGGATACAAAGCAGTTGTTAGCCAATTACCAGGATGTTCCCCAAAATATAATGGGGGCGGTAGTGGAGGCAAACAGAACAAGAAAAGACCATATTGCAGAGATGATTATTAAAAGAAATCCTAAGATTGTAGGTATTTATCGGCTAACTATGAAGATGGATTCTGATAACTTCCGTCAATCCGCTATCCAGGGAGTCATGAAACGTATCAAAGCCAAAGGTATCGAGGTTGTTGTATATGAGCCAGCTCTTAAAGAGGATGAGTTCTATCATTCAAGAGTGATAAAAGACTTTGATGAGTTTAAGAAAATTTCTGATGTTATTGTGGCAAATAGGTTGTCTGATGAGATTAAGGATGTAGTAGACAAGGTTTATACAAGAGATTTGTTTAGTAGAGATTAAATAATATGATAGGTTAAGGGGTTTTAATATATGGATTTGCAAGTACTTGTGGCAACAATGCATCAGAAAGATTATAGTTTGATAGACAAAATGAATATCAATTCCGATGCAATTGTGATAAATCAATGTGATGAAAATAGCGAAAATGAAATTCAGCATGATGGGAAGAAAGTGAAATGGTTCAATGATTCTGATAGAGGGTTAAGCAAAAGTAGAAATATGGCATTGAAACATGCTACAGGAGATATTTGTGTTTTGGCTGATGATGATTTGGAGTATGTTGAAAACTATAGCGATTTAATCATAGAACAGTTTAAGTTACATCCACAAGCAGACATTATTACCTTCCAAGTAGAAGGGATAGAGAAAAAATTTAAAAGTTATTATAAAGAGTCGAGAAAATTAAACTACTTTACTTCTATGAAGATATCATCAGTTGAAGTTGCATTTAGATTAGAAAAGGTAAAAGAGCAAGATATAAAGTTTGATGAAAATTTTGGTGCGGGATCAAGATATAAAATGGGAGAAGAGAATATTTTTCTTGCTCATTGTATTAAAAATGGGCTAAAAATCGCATATGTTCCCGTGAAAATTGCTGACTTACATATAGGTGAATCTTCGTGGTTCAATGGTTATAATAAAGGCTATTTTATTAGTAAAGGTGCTCAGTTTACTGCAATGTCAAAATCGCTATCTTTATTGTATATTTTGCAATTTGCTTTAAGAAAACGTAATTTATATAAAAAAGAAACCTCTCTGATGAACGCTTTAAAAATTATGTTGCAGGGGCGAAGTGAGTATTTGAAACTTATGTAAATAAAACTATAGATTAGAGGTTATACAAATGAAGTTTTTTTTTGTAGGTGATTTAAAAAATAATACAGGACCTGCAATGGCAAATAAAGCTATTCGAAAAGGTCTTTTAGGAAATAAAAGTGTAGTTTTTTCGGATGCCAATAACAAGTTAACGAGGGCTTTAGAAATTGTAGTTAAGATTTTATTTTCAGACGGAGTTTGTTTTTGTAGTTTTTCAAAAGCAACTATCTTTGGAATTAGGATAGCAAAACTCTTCAATAAAAAGACTTTTTACTTGATGCATGGATATTCAACGCTTGAAAATAGAATTAATAACGAAAATATTACTGAAAAGCAACTTATGAAAATTAATAAGTGTGAGAAGTATATATTCAGAAATGTGGATCATATTTTTTGTGTATCAGAAGCTTTCATGAATTATATGAAAGATGCAGAACCTACATTCAAAGAAAAGTTTGATTATAATTATAATGGTTTAGATTTAAATAAAATCAAGAACAGCACTGTAAAATATTCTGCAAACAAGAAACAAGGACAAATTGTTTCTATTGGAGGTGGAATGAAGCAAAAAAACAATTTAGCGGTTTGCGCGGCCATTGATAAACTTAATAAAGAAAAAAACATGGGTTTAAAATATATAGTTATAGGACTTCCATACACTGACAAAGAAAAGATATGCAGCTATGATTTTGTTACTTACTATGATGAACTACCCCATGAAAAAGTGCTGGAAATTCTAGCTGAAAGTTATTTATATGTACAGAATAGTAGCTTTGAAACTTTTGGATTGGCTTTGATTGAAGCATTATTTTCAAATTGCAATTTATTGGTGTCAAGAAGAGTAGGTGCAATTGGGGTAATTAAAACTATAACTGATACAGACTTAATATTTAATCAGGATAACATTGAAGAAATTTCAAGTAAGATTGAAAAAATTATAAATATTGGGAATGCTAGAAGGCTAATGAGAGGTGTTCTTGAAGATGAAATTGGTTTAGAAAGAGCATCAGAATCGTTATTAAATAAGATTTTAAAAACCATTAGATAAGATATTTAATATATGAAATGGAGAAATGAAGTATGTTATCAATATTAACACCCACTTATAACAGAGCATATATCTTGCCACAATTATTTGAATCATTGAAAAGACAATCCAAGAAGGGGTTTGAATGGATTGTAGTAGATGACGGCTCTACAGATAATACTGAAGAAATTGTTAGAAAATGGAAAGATTCAGAGATAGAATTCAATATAAACTATATTAAACAAGATAATGGAGGAAAGCATAGAGCTATAAACAAAGGAATCAACTTTGCACAATATGATTTCACATATATTCTTGATAGCGATGATTACTTAACTAATAATGCTGTAGAGTTAATTTATAAATGGATAAAAGAGATTGATAATGCTGAAAGATATGTTGGGGTTTCAGGCTGTAAGGGAAAGTATGATGGTAACCAGTTAATTAGAATTGGAGATTTTCCTGATGAGAATAAGTATGTTGATTCTAATAATATAGATAGAATTAAAAATAAACTTCAGGGAGACAAAGCCGAAATATATAGAACTGAAATCTTGAAAAAGTATCCTTTTCCCGAATTTGAGGGAGAAAAATTTTTATGGGAGGCTGTGGTTTGGAATAAAATAGCCTCAGATGGATTTTTAATTAGATGGTTTCCAGAGATAATTTGTATTTGTGATTATTTACATGATGGTTTGACAAATACAGATTCTGAATATAGGAAACTGTCAAACTTTAATGGCTATACTTTGTTAGAAAAAATGAACTGTAATACACTACCTTTCCCTTACAACTTCTTCTCAGCAGGTAGATACTATAAAATTGCAAAACAAAAGAAATTTAAGTCACAAAAAATTCTAGAAGCATTAGATATTGAAAAATCATTTCTTTGTTTAGGTATATTTATGAATTTTGTTAAGGAGTTCGTTAAGACTCGAATGACAAGTAAAGGAGGGTCTAAGACATGAGACTTGTAAATCTCAAAGTGTTTAGTTGGTCAGTTTTATACAGAGTTATCATGGAGTATATATATGTTTCGGTCTTACATGTAAAATACCCTCTAACTTATGAAGTAGAATTTTCATTGCATAGATATGTTATGTCGTGGGCTTTTTTTTTAATTTTCAATTTCTTAATATCTAATTTGTATAATAAAAATTCAAATATTAAAATCTCTTCTGTGATTATTATTATTCTATTCTATGTGAGTTATATACCGACGACTATCCATGACTCATATAATAGTAATGAGTGGGCCTATTTTATATATCACAATTTTTATTGGTTGATATTGTTTTGTTTTAATCAATTACTCGAAAGAAAGAAAATTAGCTTACCAAAAATACAAATAAAGGGTTTAAAAAGAATATTCACTCCAGAAACGATAAGGTACATAATACAGATTATGGCAGTTCTGTTCGTTGTGTATACATCATTTAAAGTTTACGGAAGGATTTATTTTCACTTTGGATTATCAGATGTATACGATTTGAGATTTAATGAATCCTTATCAAATTTTGGAACATTGTATTCGCTTGTTCTTACTTGGAGTGGAACAATAATAATTCCTGTAATGGCAGTATACAATTACAAAAAAAAGAACTATTATAGTTTCTTCTATCTATTAATTGCACAAATAATATCATTTTCAATTGCAGGGCATAAAACGCAATTTTTTTTAATCCCCATAGGGATAGCATCAATTTACTTTTTAAACAACAAAAATCTGAGGTATTTGCCATTTGCTTTTGTTAGTTTAAATCTATTATCATTATTAGAATTAGTTATTAAAAAAACTGATATCCTTTTTGATTATTTCATTAGAAGGATATTCTTTGTTCCAGCATTATTAAACTCCTATTACTTTGACTACTTTAGCAGAAACTCAAAACTACTTCTATTTGAAGATATGTTTTTCTCAAGATTTTTCATAAAAGTTTTTGGCTTATCTCCGAATTATGAGGTACCATCTGCAAAAATTATTGGATTGAATTATTTAGGTAGAGAAGAATTGTTGGCCAATAATGGAATGTTTTCATACGCTTATGCTGATTTAGGTTTTCTAGGGATAATACTCGGGGCATTCTCTTTAGTTGTACTCTTACAGATGATTAACTGGATTATGAATAGAATGGATATATCATATGCGGGTATTGTCATAGTAATATTTACAATAGCCTTTTTAAGTGTTTCTATTAGTTCAGTTTTTTATTCTTACCTAGTTCCATTAATACTCATAAGATTTGTTTTTTCTGATGAGTTAAATAAGAAACAAAACTTGGAAAGAATCAAGGAGGAACTTTAATGATAGATCTATCAATTGTTATGGTAACTTACAATCACGAAAAATATGTAAAAGATGCCATAGAAAGCATATTAATGCAATGGACTCAATATAAGTATGAGATACTTATTGGAGATGATTCTTCTGAAGATACTACTGCGAAAATACTTGGGGAGTATCAGGAGTTATATCCAGACAAAATAAGATTAATTAAAAGAACTGAGAACATAGGAGCAACAAAAAATTTACACGATCTTTTACTGAAAACAAAAGGAAGATATATTGCTTATCTAGAAGGTGATGATTTTTGGAGTGATAATGGTAAAATTGAAAAACAGATTAGTTTACTTGAATGTGGATTTTATTTTGGCATAGCTCACGCAAATTATAGAGTTGATATGAAAGGAAATATTTTCGGCGAAACCTGTTACTTCGACGAGCCTACAGAAATAACAATTAACGATTTGTTAAAGACGTCGGGGATATTTCATACTGCAACACTAATGCATAAGAATTTTTTCTTAAATTCTGATTTAGATTTCAGCATAATATTTGAAGCACACAAACTTATATCAGATTACACTATAGCATGTCTTTGTTTAAATAATGGTCCGATTCTTTACATCCCAGACAAGTTAAGTTCTTATAGGGAAAATCTTTCCAATAATGGCGGAAATGCAAGTGCAATTATTAGACGTAATATGATAGGGGAGTATGAAGAAATAATTACTATGTATAGTAAACTTGAAAGCTATTTCGATAAAAAATATAACTTTGATTATACTAAAGCAGTGCGAGCATTAGAACTTATTTCTACCTATTTGGTAAAAAAGAATACAACACTAAAACATATTTCAGGATTTACAAGAAAGTTATCTTATAAAACTAAACTCTTCACAATACACTTATTCGTAAGGAAACTTTGTTCATATATTAGAAAAAAATTAATAGTTTTCTAATTTGAACTATATCAGAAGAAGCAAGGCTGAAAGAAAATTTCGCTTTTTAGAAAGAAGGGATATAATGCAAACAGAAAGCATTAAATCAAATATAGTCTCTTCCCTAATGTGGAAACTATTAGAGAGAAGTGGAACACAAGGTATACAATTTATCGTCCAAATTATTCTAGCAAGACTTCTTTCGCCTGAAGAGTTCGGTGTTATTGCTATAGTAATGGTGTTTATACTTCTAGCCAATGTATTTGTACAAAGTGGCTTTAATACAGCATTAATCCAAAAAAAGAACGCGGATGAAGTTGATTTTTCATCAGTTTTGTATTTAAGTTTAGGAGTTGCTACAATATTATATACTGTTATCTTTTTCTGCGCCCCCTTTGTAGCAAAATTTTACAACCAACCTGTATTAACAAATGTGCTTAGAATATTATCAATTACTTTGTTTATTGGAGCAGTAAACTCTATTCAAAACGCCTTTGTAGCAAAACATATGTTATTCAAGAAATTGTTTGTATGCAGTTTAGGTGCTGTGATTATCTCGGGGGTTATTGGTATAGTTGCTGCATATAGGGGTATGGGTGTCTGGGCTTTAGTTGCTCAACAATTGACTAATCAATTAACAGTTGCAGTATTATTATGGTCTACTGTTAAATGGAGACCTCAATTGGTATTCTCAATTCAAAGAGTAAAGAGCCTTTTTTCCTACGGATCAAAGCTGCTTGCATCAGGCTTGATTGACACTCTATATAGAGAGTTGACAACCCTTATTATTGGAAGGGTTTATAGTCCATCGATGATAGGTTTTTATAATAGAGGACAACAATTTCCACAGTTGATTGTAGCGAATATTAACGGCTCAATTCAATCTGTAATGCTACCAGCATTATCAGCTTGTCAAGATGACAAAAAGAGAGTTAAGGAAATGATGAGAAGAGCAATAGTATCAAGTTCCTTTCTGATTTTCCCTATGATGATAGGTATGGCTGTAGTGTCAAAACAATTAGTACTGATTGTACTAACAGAAAAGTGGTTACCTGCAGTACCGTTCTTGCAGATATCATGTTTGACTTTTTCACTATGGCCAATTCATACAGCTAACTTACAAGCAATTAATGCAATGGGTAGAAGCGATATATTTTTGCGACTAGAGATTATTAAGAAAACTGTTGGCCTAATAATTCTGGGAATTACATTACCTTTCGGAGTATACGCATTGGCGCTAGGAGTTGCTATCAGTGGAATTATTTTTACATTCATTAACGCTTATCCGAACAAACAGTTGCTAAATTATAGCTATAAGGAGCAATTGATAGATATAATGCCATCTCTTTTCATTTCTATTACTATGGGAGGAATAGTCTATTCTTTAAATCTCTTTAGCTTTAACGATTGGCAGATACTTATACTTCAAATAATTTTAGGAGTAAGTATTTATATTGGATTGGCCAGAACATTTAATTTAGAAAGCTTTAACTACTTAGTTAGAACGATTAGACAATTGAAAAGAAAAAATGAATATAGTTAGGAAAGGTTAAACACAGACCATAACAATGGTTAATATTATCACTATTGTAATATTCTGATTAATATTTGTTCCGCTTAGTTTGTTTTAATATAACTGTGTATTTAGGCATAACAATATGCTGTAAATAAACAATCAAGTAGAAAGGAAGATTTTATGAATATACTTATACTCACAGATAATGAATTTCTTTATATAAGTTTCAAAAAGTTGATAATGGGCTGTGATTTTGAAGGGATCAAGTTTGACTACTTTTATTCATACAATAATGAATTTTTGCAAAAAAAATGCATCAATAATTTCAAAGCTATAAACCTCAAAAAAAAATGTGATGTTATTATTGAAAATTACGATTTGGTTTTCTCACTCCACTGCAAACAATTATTCCCACCTGAGTTGGTTAAAAGCGTACGTTGTGTCAATGTACATCCGGGCTTAAATCCACATAATAGGGGATGGTTCCCACAAGTATTTAGCATTATCAATAAGCTACCAATAGGAGTAACAATTCATGAAATGGATGAAGAATTAGATCATGGTCCAATTATTGTTCAAAAAGAGCTAGAAATAAGAGCTTGGGAGACTTCGTATGATGTTTATCAACGAATTCAAGAATTAGAGATTGAACTTATTAGAGAAAATTTACTAAAAATAATTAATAATGAGTATAAAGCAGTTCAACCAAACTCTGAAGGAAATGTTAACTTAAAGAAAGACTTTAATGAGCTTTGTGAAATTGATTTAGATAAGAAAGTAAGTTATAGAGAGGCTATTGACTTCTTTAGATCTATGAGTTTTAAAGGTTATAAAAACGCATACTTCCATGATGAAGAAGGAAATAAGATTTTTGTCGAGATAGAATTAGAAAAGGAGGAATAAGGTGATGAGTAATAAAAAACAGATATTAGTTACCAAGTCCTCCATGCCTCCATTAGAAGAATATATTAATGAAATAAAAGGTTTGTGGGAAAGTCACTGGTTAACAAATATGGGAGAGAAACATCTTGAACTTGAGGACAAGCTGAATAATTATCTGAAAACAAACAATATAACTTTGTTTACAAATGGACACCTAGCATTAGAATGCGCCATTGCTGCTCTCAATCTTACCGGTGAGGTTATAACTACACCTTATACATTTGTCTCAACAACTCATGCTATTTTCAGGAACGGGCTAACGCCAGTTTTTTGTGACATTAATTCTGAAGACTATACAATTGATGTTACCAAAATAGAAAAATTGATTACGGAAAAAACAAGTGCAATTATTCCAGTGCATGTATATGGGAACGTCTGTAACATTGAAGAAATTCAAAGAATTGCTGATAAGTATAATCTAAGGGTAATTTATGATGCCGCTCACACTTTTGGTATTACTGTCAACGAAGTAGGTATTGGAAACTTTGGAGATGTATCCATGTTTAGTTTTCATGCAACAAAAGTATTTAACACAATTGAGGGAGGGGCACTCACATATAACAATCCCAAACTTCAGCAGGTTTTAAATGATATCAAGAATTTTGGAATTACTGGTCCTGAAACCATCGAGTATATTGGCGGAAATGCTAAAATGAACGAATTTCAAGCTGCTATGGGTTTATGCAATTTAAGACATGTAGATGAGGAAATCGAAAAAAGAAAGTTAGTAGTTGATCGGTATTATGAAAACTTAAGTAATATTGATGGAATAATATTGTCTAAGCCACAAAAAGGAGTCAAGAGTAATTATGCGTATTTTCCAGTTATATTCGATGGTTTCAAGAAAGATAGAAATCAAGTTTTTGAAGAACTAAAGGATAATAATATTATTACAAGAAAATATTTTTATCCACTTACAAATGCTATTGAGTGTTATCAGGACGAATATAATGTTGATGATACTCCAGTAGCAAAACACATTGCGGAGCATGTACTGACACTACCATTATATTCAGATTTAGGACTAGAAGATGTTGATAGAATTTGTGAAATTATTAAGAGATAAGAGGTGATTTGATGAAAGGAATTATTTTAGCTGGTGGGAAGGGAACTAGACTATATCCTATGACACAAGCAATATCAAAACAATTATTACCTATTTATGATAAACCAATGATTTATTATCCTCTTTCAGTTTTGATGATGACAGGAATTAGAGAAATACTTATTATTTCAACTCCAGAGGACACACCTATTTATGAGAAACTATTAGGTGATGGATTAAACTTAGGTATTCAAATTGAGTATAAAGTACAAGACACACCAAGAGGGCTTGCGGATGCCTTTATTTTGGGCGAACAGTTTATTGGAAGCGAGAGTGTTTGTTTAATTTTAGGTGATAATATTTTTTACGGACAAGATTTTGTTAGGCAATTAAAAGATGCAAGTAATCTTAAAGAAGGCGCGATAGTCTTTGGATATCCAGTTAAAGACCCAAAATCTTTTGGAGTTGTCGAGTTTGATGATAATAGCAGGGTTGTTTCAATAGAAGAAAAGCCACAGAAACCTAAATCAAATTATGCTGTACCAGGTTTGTACTTCTATGACAATAACGTAGTTGAGATTGCTAAAAATGTAAAGCCTTCTGAACGTGGAGAAATTGAGATTACTTCAATAAATAACGTATACCTTGAAAAGAAGGATTTAAATGTGGTTCTTTTAGGGCGTGGTATGGCATGGCTTGATACTGGAACACCAGAAGGAATGCTTAAGGCTGCTGAATATGTAGAGGCAGTACAAGCAAGACAAGGCTTTTATATTGCATGCCTTGAAGAGATAGCTTGGAGAAGAGGATTTATAGACGATAATAAGCTTAGAGAAGTTGGAGAAAGCCTTAAGATGACAGATTATGGTCAATATATATTGTCGTTGTTAGAAGAGCTATAATCCATAAAAAGAAAGGTGAACTCAGATGAAAAACGTTTTAGTAACAGGTGGAGCTGGATTTATAGGTAGTAACTTTGTCAAGATGATGGTTGAAAAGTATCCAAAGTATAATATTTTAAATCTAGATGCATTAACATATGCTGGAAATCTTGAAAATCTTTCTGATATAGATACAGCTTCTAATTATACATTTGTTAAAGCAGATGTTAGAGATAGAGAGGTAATAGAGCAGATTTTTAATACTCAAGATATAGATTTGGTAGTTAATTTTGCAGCAGAGTCTCATGTGGATAGAAGTATAGATGAACCAGAAGTTTTTTTAACGACTAACATCATAGGAACGCAAGTACTTTTAGATGCCGCAAAGAAATACTGGAAAATCAATCCTGATGACAAATATTGCAAAGAATATAAAGAAGGAGTTAAATTTCTTCAAGTTTCTACTGATGAAGTTTATGGGGCGCTTGGTGAAACAGGTATGTTTGTAGAGACAATGCCTCTTATGCCAAACAGCCCGTATTCAGCATCAAAAGCAAGTGCAGATATGATTGTTAGAGTTTATAATGAAACTTTTGGATTACCTGTTAATATTACAAGATGTAGTAACAATTATGGTCCATATCAATTTCCAGAAAAGCTAATACCATTGATGATTAATAACTGTATGAAAGGAAAAAATCTTCCTGTATACGGGGATGGAATGCAAGTAAGAGATTGGCTCCATGTTTCTGATCACTGTTCAGCAATTGACACAGTTCTTCATAAAGGTATAGATGGAGAAGTTTATAATGTTGGTGGAAATAACGAGAAAGCTAATATAGAAATAGTAAAACTAATTATTAATACTCTTGGAAAGTCAGAAAATCTGATTAAGTATGTTAAAGATCGTCCAGGTCATGATCGAAGGTATGCAATTGACAATACTAAAATTACTACTGAACTTAGATGGGAGCCACAATATACCTTTGAACAAGGTATGAAAGAAACAATTCAATGGTACCTTGATAATACTAATTGGATTGAGAATATCATTTCAGGTGACTATGCGAATTACTATGACAGAATGTACATGGGGGTTTAGCTGTTCTGAGATTTTATAATAATTTCCAAGACTGCCTAATCTAATATTCATATCCCCAGAAATACAAGTCATCAAGATGGATGGTGTATATTTTTGGTATAAGTTATTTGATATGGTAGAAAAGATATTGCCATTCAGTTTATTTAAATCGCTAAAGTTTACTTCAAAAATTAAGGGTTTGTCTGATAGATGGGTGATGTCACATTTTTTATTAAGTATTCTGAGCTTATATACCATAAACACTAATATCTCAAGAGGAATTAAAACAATAATTGTAGTATATACGGCTTTACTTATTTTTGAAATTGTTATTTATCAAAATAATATTCTTTTATTTTATCCCTATAAATCATACATAAATAAAAAACCCCAGACTGTTTAGTGAATCTATTAGGTCTAATTATTAAGAAAAATATTAGACCTCTTTTTATAATTTCCATTCGGGACATATGTCCTTTAGAAACCCTTTTATTAATTCTATAATGAAATTAAGCAGATGAGGAGGATAAGAGTTGAAGGAGTTGTTTAGAAAAGATTATCCTATGTTCAAGCTTGTTTTAAATTCAAAGCCGGATATTTTAGATAAGTGGGAAGTGCTGGATTTTGAAAAGGATGAGGTCATTTGCAAGTACAATGAGGTTTATGAATATTTTTGTGTGCTTCTAAAAGGAAGCATCAATATCTACCATACCTCGGAGAAGGGGAAAACCTATTCCCAGTCTGTATATAAAGAAGGAAGCTATTTTGGTGAGCTAGAGATATTTCACAGTTTGCCCTATGTATGCGAGATAAAGGCTATGAACAGAGTAAGGCTTATAAGGCTGAAAAAATGTTATTTTGAGAAATGGATTAACAGTGATAATGAGGTAGCGATTTATATATTAAAAAGTCTATGTAAGACTAGCTACGAACTTTCAAAGAAGGCTATAGTTGATACCCTGTATTCACTTAAGTTTAGAATCTGCGATTATCTCATCACTTCTTATGAGAGCAGAGTAAAGAAAGAGCACAACAAGTTTTACATCAGCAAAGACCATCTCAGTGAGCACTTTGTGGTTACTAGAAGAAGTATAAATAGGATACTTAAGGATATCCACGACAAGGGTTACATAAGTGTATATAGAGACAAGATTGAGATTCTGGATATTGATTCTCTGATTGATGAAAGAGAAAGTGAGCGGTATTAAGCCGATTTGGCTAAAATATACATAAGGAGGAGAAGGATTTGAAGAAGAAAATATTTGGATTTGTAAGTATGTTTTTGATTATGGCTATGGTGATGGTAGGCTGCGCAGGCAATCAGCCAGCTGAGCAAAGTGAAGAGCCAGCGACAGAGGAAGCTAGTGCGCTTAAGGTAGCTCTAGTAGTAGCTGGAGGATTAGGTGACAGATCTTTTTATGATTCAAGTAATGAAGGTCTAAAGATGGCAATTGAAAAGCTAGGAGTAGAAGGCAAGGTACTTGAGTGTAAGAATGACCCTACTCTATATACTGACCAGCTAGTTCAGGCATCTACTGCAAGTGATGTTGTGGTTGTAGTTGGTTTTGAGTTTTATGATGTAATCCAAGAGGTAGCAGCTGAGTTTCCTGACAAGAAGTACATCTATATCGACAATGTTATTGAAAATGTAGAAAATATCACATGCATAGACTACAAGGAAAATGAAGGTTCTTTCTTATCAGGAGCACTAGCTGCTATGGAATCTAAGACTGGAAAGATAGGTATGGTTGGGGGTATGGATATACCAGTAATCAGAAATTTCCAAGTTGGTTATGAGGCTGGAGCAAAGTATATCAATCCGGATATCCAAGTTGAGACTATTTTTGCTGGAGATTTTGAAGACCCTGCTAAAGGTAAGGAAAGTGCTCTTGCATTATATGCAAAAGATATTGATATAGTTTTCCAAGTTGCTGGTAAAACTGGCGAAGGTGTGTTTGAGGCAGCAAAGGATACAGGCAAGTTTGCTATAGGTGTGGACTCTGACCAAAGATACATAAATCCAGATGCAATCATTGCAAGTATGATTAAAGGTGTGGACATTTCTATTTATGAAACTATAGAGAAGATTCAAAAGGGTGAGTTTGAATCTGGTAATGTTTATGAGTACGGAGCAAAAGAAAACGGTGTAAGAATAGCTTATGGAACTGAGGATATGCCAAAGCTAGTGTCTGATGAGGCTATGAATCAGATACAAGAGCTTACAGCTATGATAATCCAAGGAGATATAGAGGTTCCAGAGGCAAACTAATACTAGGATTGTAAAAAGAAGAAGCTCGCTTCTTCTTTTTTTCTAGGTTGATATAAGGAGAGCTAGGTATGAGCGAAGAGATTATTAAGTTAATAGGTATTACTAAGAGGTTTCCAGGAGTGCTTGCAAACGACAATGTAACTCTAGATGTAAGAAAAGGAGAAATCTATGCTTTAGTAGGAGAAAATGGAGCGGGAAAATCTACTCTGATGAAAACTATGTATGGACTTCACCAGCCTACAGAGGGAGAGGTATGGATTAAGGGTAAGAAGATTGAGGATTTTAGTCCATCTACAGCTATAAAAAATGGAATAGGTATGGTGCATCAGCATTTTATGCTACTGCCATCGTTTACTATTGCAGAAAATATAGTTCTAGGTAAAGAGCTCAGAAAAAACAGAGTATTTCTAGACAAGGATGAAGCAAATAAAAAGGTGATAAGTCTATCAAAGGAATATGGACTAGAGGTAGATCCAAAGCTAAAGATAGAGGATGCTTCAGTAGGGCTACAGCAGAGAGTTGAGATACTAAAGGCTCTATATAAGGGAGCAGATATTTTGATTCTAGATGAGCCTACAGCTGTGCTTACTCCTCAGGAAACTAAGGAGCTGTTTGCAGTTATTAAAAAGCTCGTAAAGGAAAAGGATATGACTGTTATTATCATAACTCATAAGCTAAATGAGGTAATTGAGATATCAGACAGAGTAGGGGTCATGAGGGCAGGAAAGCTCATAGGAGTAGAAAATACAAAGGATGTCACTGAGAAGATACTAGCAGAGATGATGGTTGGAAGAGAGGTACTATTTGAGCAGATAGATAAAAATGATGCCTATGGCGATATTTTAGTACAGGTGGATAATTTATGGGTAAAGGACAACAGGGGATTTGACGCTATAAAGGGGATATCTTTTGGAGTGAGAGCTGGAGAGATTCTAGGAATAGCTGGAATAGAAGGAAACGGACAAAGTGAGCTTATAGAGGCTCTTACAGGAATTAGAAAAGTAGAAAAGGGCAAGGTATATATAAAAAATAAAGAGGCTACGAATTTATCACCTAAGAAAATAAGAGAAATGGGAACATCTCATATCCCTGAGGATAGATTGACAACTGGCATGAGCAAGGACTCTAGTATAGAGGACAATATCCTAATGGGCAAACAACACAACGAGGAGTTTGCTACAAAGGGTATTCAGCTAAAGAGAAAGAGTATAAAAAAGTATGCCAAGGATTTAATTGAGAAGTTTGATGTGAGAACTGCATCTGAAGAGGTGAAAATGGGCTCGCTTTCAGGTGGTAATATGCAAAAGGTGATAATAGCTAGAGAGTTTTCTTTTGATACTCCGATTTTATTTATCTCTCAGCCGACTAGAGGGGTGGATATAGGGGCTATAGAGTTTATCCATGAGCAGATAGTGAAAAAGAGAAACGAGGGCTGCGCTATAGTTCTTGTGTCTGCTGAACTAGATGAGATTTTTAGGCTATCTGACAGGATTCTTTGTCTTTATGAAGGAAATATTACTGGGAAATTTAAAAATGGAGAGATTTCGAAGCTTGACATTGGTTACTATATGACTGGAAATAGGAATTAGGATGGTGTAGGCATGAGAGGAAAGTTTAATGAACAATTAGAATATCTGGGTTCTCTTTTTATTGCGATATTTCTAGCTCTTGTTCTCGGAGCTGGAATTATGATTTTAAATGGAAAGAATCCGGTGCAGGGCTATATGGCTCTAGTAAGTGGAGCTCTAGGCTCAAAGTATTTGCTTGCAACTACTCTAGCAAAAACAGTACCGCTTATTCTGACTGGACTTGCTACAGCTATTTCATTTAAAAGTGGAATTTTTAATATAGGTGGTGAAGGTCAGCTTTATTTAGGAGCTTTTGCTGCTGCTTATGTAGGGTTTACTTTTACAGAGCTTCCTGTGGTGGCAGGGATAGTATTAGCAGTGATAGCGGCTATGGTAGTAGGCGGGCTTTATGCTTTTATACCAGCGCTTTTGAAAGTGTATTACAACATAGATGAGGTTATTACTACGATAATGTTTAACAGTATAGCAATTATGTTTACTGGATATCTAGTAAACTATCCATTTCAGGCATCTCAAGGGAAAATGGGTGGAACTGATATGATAGCTGAGGGATTCAAGTTTCCAAAGCTAGTAGCTATGAGCAAGCTAAATACCAGTATTTTTTATACTATGATTATTGCAGTTTTGATTTATTACTTAATGAAAAAGACTTCATATGGCTACAACTTTAAGATAGTAGGAGAAAACAGCATTTTTTCTAGGTATGCAGGGATAAATAATAAGAAGTATATGATTTGGGCGATGATTATCTCTGGTGCTTTATGTGGTATAGCAGGGGCTTTTGAGGTATATGGAACTCATTATAGATTTTTGCAAAACATTTCAAAGGGATTGGCCTTTGATGGGATGCTAGTATCTCTTATTGTTAAGAACAATCCTGTAGGGATAGTGCTGATGTCGCTATTCTTTGCGATTTTAAAGACGGGGTCAAATGCTATGGAGCTAAATACAGGGGTTCCTTCTGAACTTATTTTAGTTATTCAGTCGGTTATCATTTTATTTATAGCAGGTGAGAGCGGATTTAAGGAGATATTAAAAAGAAGACAGCTAAATAAAGCAAGGAAGGTGAAATAATGAAGGATATATTTGATTTGGCTCTACTACAAAATACCATCAGAACAGCTACTCCCCTTATTTTAGCAGCTCTAGGCGGTCTTCTTACCATGCATGCAGGGATACTAAATATAGGTATGGAGGGCATGATACTTATAGGGGCTTTTTTCGGAGTATTAGGAAGCTACTTTTTTGCCTCTTCTTTTATGGGTGTAGTTCTTGCTATTATTTCTGGAATTGTTATAGGGGCTTTATTTGGCTTCTTTGTTATTGAATTAAAATCAGATGAGTTTATTATAGGTATCGCTATTAATATTTTTGCAGGTGGACTTACAGTTTTTTTACTTAGAAGTATTTTTGGCGTGAAAGGTGCTTTTTCTTCACCAGATATCAAGCCGCTTCCGGATTTGCATCTTCCATTTTTGGATAAAATTGAGGTGCTGGATAAGATATTTAACAATCACTCGATTTTAGTGTATGTAAGCTGGATACTTGTGTTACTTATATATATTTTGCTTTACAAAACTCCTTATGGCTACTGGATAAGAGGGGTAGGAGAGCATGAAGAGGCTATAGAGACGGCAGGGATTAATCCTAAGAAAATAAAGTACATTTCATCTATTTTAGGTGGAGTTTTCTGTGGGATAGCAGGAGCTCATCTTTCGCTGGGATATCTTACTCTATTTACTGAAAATATGAGCGCAGGTAAAGGCTTTATCTCACTAGCCGCTATTATTTTTGGTGGGTCAAATCCTATAAAGGTTTACGGAGCATCCTTGCTTTTTGGATTCTTTGATGCACTGGGAATCAGGATGCAGTCACTAGGAATAGCTTCGCAGTTTACTCAGATGATTCCTTATGTTGCTACTGTGCTAGTACTATTTATGGTAGCTCAAAAGAAGCTGATGAAGAGAAAGGGGAACTAAAGTGAGGTATGATGCTGTAGTTATAGGCTCTGGAGCTGCTGGACTTTATTTTGCTCTATCTGCAAGCAAGAAAGGCAAAAAAATTGCTTTAGTTGAGAAAGCTCAGCTAGGAGGGACTGCTTTTGCAACAGGCTGTCTTCCAGTTAAGAAGATAATGGATAAGATTAAAAGCTATGAAAAAGCGAAGGCGCTGGAAAATGAAAATCTGCTTAAGCTGAATCCAGACAAGGAAGTGCTTTTTAAGGCAGGGATAAAATCCTTGGAAAATATTGAGGGTTATATAAGTGATAAGCTAAGCAGAAATAATATAGATTTATATATAGGTGAGGGAGAGGTAGTAAGTGAAACTATAGTTAGGGTAAATGAAGCTCAGCTTGAGACAGAGTATATTATACTAGCTACTGGAACTACGGCCTCTACAGTAGAAGGATTTGCCCCTATAGACCATAAGGTGATACTCAGTCATGAAAGCCTACTTACTATGAAGCAGCTACCTGATGAAATGACTATACTAGGAGGAAACGTAGAGGGGATAGAGTTTGCCTCTATGCTCAGCGAGCTAGGAGTAAAGGTCAAAGTAATAGAAAAGGAAGCTCAGATATTACAGGGTAATGATGAGGATTTGATTGAAAATATCAAAGCTAGGCTTATTAATAATGGGGTAGAGCTGATTTTAAATACTGAGGTTACGGCTATTGAAAAGGTAGAGGAGGAAGTCTTAATTAGCTTTTCGAATCGTGAAAGTCTAAAAGTAAAAAGCCTTCTTGTGACTGGGATCAGAAAGCCTAATATTCCAAAAGGTATAGAAGAGCTAAATCTAGAGATGAATAATGGATTCATTAAGGTAGATGAAAATCTCATGACTAGCAAGGCTTCGATTTATGCTGTAGGAGATATAAATGGAATTCATGGGATGGCTCACATTGCACTTCAGCAAGGGATTTTGTTAGCTGATTATATTTGGGAGGGCAAGCAGATATCTACTCAGTACAGCTCACTTCCAAGATGTATATTTACCATAAATGAACTAGCTGGAGCAGGCTGCCAAGAGCACGAGCTTGAGAACTGCGTAGTAAAAAAGCTATATTTTAAGGATACCTTTAGAGGGCTTGATTCTAGCTATGATGATGGGTTTATGAAGATAATTATACAGGATGAGATAGTAAAAGGAATATGGATAAATTCTATTGATGCAGGAGCCTTGGTAGGAAATGTGGGGCTTTGGATTGATAACAAGGTGAGCGTAGAAGCTATAAAAAGGAGCTTGTTTATTCATCCTACTTTATCAGAAGCCTTGATAGATGCAATAATTGATTAGAAAGAGGGAAATTTATGATTCAGCCACATATACAGTGTGAAAAAGTAAGTAAGATGGTGCTACTGCCAGGAGATCCTCAAAGAGTAGATAGAGTAGGAGGCTTTCTGGACGATGCTGTAGTCATAGCAAATAATAGAGAGTTTAAGACTTTGACTGGAAGCTATAAAGGGATGCAGGTTACTGTTACTTCTACGGGAATAGGGGGAGCCTCAGCTGTGATTGCATTAGAGGAGCTGATAAACTGTGGGGGAGAGTACTTCATCAGAATAGGAAGCGCAGGAGCAGTTCAAAAGGATATAAACATAGGGGACCTTATAATCAGCATGGCATCAGTAAGAGAAGATGGGGCATCTGCTATGTATATCAATAAGGACTATCCAGCAGTATCTGATTTTGAAATATTGACAGCCCTAAAAAACAACGCTGTGAAACTAGGCTATGAGCACCATGTGGGAGTAACTAGAAGCCATGACTCGTTTTATATAGATGATGAGATAGAAAAAATGGAATTTTGGAACAAGAAAAATGTTCTAGGCTCAGATATGGAAACCGCATCGCTATTTGTAATAGGAAAGCTAAGAGGAGTAAAGGTAGGCTCAGTTCTAAACAACGTAGTGCTATATAGCAAGGATGTAAAAGACGGAGTGAATGATTATGTAAACCAAAAAGACCTAGCTCAGCAGGGAGAAGACAGAGAAATACTTCTCGCCCTAGAGTCCCTCCACGAAATCAAAATCAATAGGGACGGTTCTTTTTGATTTTTGAATGTATCATTGAGAATGTTTTTTAATTATTATAGTTCTATAAAAAACAATATTAAAAAAATAGATTTAAATGAAAGTGGTCAAAAAGAACCGTCCCTCATGATTTTAAAATAAATTTTTTAAGTTAATTAAATGTAACAAAATCAATTGTAATATAAATATAAAAATGTTATATTTAAATAATTAAATGTTACATTAGAGGGTGATTGAATTGGTTACTATTGTAGAAACATACTTAAAAGAAAATATCGATGAAGATATTAACATAAAACCGTGGCTTAAAAATGGCAACTTTCCAATTTTTTTAAGGGATAGCTATAACTTTTATGAGATGACAATCCTTGGAACGCAGTGTGTTTTATTAGAAGTCATTGCTGAGATGCCTAGCATAGATCAGCTTCAAAAGCATCTGAAGCAAATTAAAAATTTAACGAATTGTCAAATTGTTCTATTCTACAAAGATATCACTAGATATAGAAGGAAAAGTTTGATTAAAAATAAAATTTCCTTTGTGATTGAAGATGGACAGATGTACTTGCCATTCTTGGGGCTTGATTTGAAAAAAGCTCAAGAATATTTTGTAGAAGAAATAAAAGAGTTTACAACACCTACTCAGATTGCTTATTTATACTTCTTGTATAATAGGGAAGAAGTTGTGAACACTACTGAGTTTGCAAAAAAATTAGGGCTTAATAAAATGACAGCTTCTAGAGCGTTAAATGATTTATACAATTTGAATCTCATTAGATATGAAATTGGAGGGAAAACGGGCCGTAGCAAAGAATATAAGCGAATTTCAGATCCAGATTACTTTTTGAGAGGACGAGAATATCTAAAGACTCCCGTGAGAAGAATCATTTATGCAGAGTCAAAGCCTTTAGGTGCTTTGACTGCTGGATTAGATGCATTGGCAGTATTATCCATGATTAATCCATCAGGCCATTCTATTATTGCAATAGAAAAAAATAAGTTAGATGAAAATCAGATTGAAATTGTTAAAAACAAGGATTTTATAAAAGATAAAAAACTAGTTGAAATAGAGCTTTGGGACTATGATCCTAGACTATTTTCTAATAGTAGCAATGTCGACATACTCTCTTTGTATGCTTCTTTAAAGGATGAAACCGATGAAAGAGTGGAGCAAGCTCTAGAAGACGTTTTGAGAGGTGAACTATGGTACACGGATTAGAAAAATTCAAAGCGTATTTTGAAAATCATACAAGTCAGTATGTGTTTATTGGAGGAACTGCTTGTGATATTCTTATGGATGAACTTGGTGCTCAATTTCGAGCAACAAAGGATTTGGACATAGTACTCATTATTGAGGCTCTAGATTCCTCTTTTGGAAAAACATTCTGGAAGTTTATAGAAGATGGCGGTTATGAAAATCGTCAGAGGGGAACTGGTGAAAATCAATTTTACCGTTTCACTGAACCGAAGGATTCATCTTTTCCAAAAATGATTGAGCTCTTTAGTAAACTTCCTAATAAATTTGGACTTAGTTTCAATGGAGGACTAACGCCTATTCACATTGATGATAGCATAGTCAGTCTTTCTGCAATATTATTAAACGATGATTATTACAATTTATTACTAAAAGGGAAAAGTACAGTGGATGGATTTTCGCTCATTGAAATCGAAACAGTTATCCTATTTAAGATTAAAGCATGGCTGGATATGAAAGAACGAAAAGAAGTCGGAGATGATATAGATACAAAAAATATAAAGAAACATAAGAATGATGTATTTAGACTTCTAGCCAATGTATCTCCAGAAAGCAGAATTGAACTCTCAGAAGAAATTCAAAATGATGTAATGAAGTTCATTGAGCAACTCAAGGAAGATAAACCTGATTTGAAAAACTTAGGTATTAGAAGTGCGAGTTTTGATGAAATGCTAGAGATTCTAAGTGATATATTCTTAATTGAAAGATAATCAAAAAGAACCGTCCCTCATGATTTTTTTAAAATTATCTGCATATTTTATTTATTATGTGCATATAATTATGATAATATTATGCATATAGAGCGAAAAATAAGTAGGTGATAAAAGTGAAAGAGTTTAATTACAGAGAAATGAATAAGGAATTAATGGTTCCTGAGATCATGAATTTAGTGTCGAAAATCCATGAATTTAAAGGTAAACAAGAACTGCTCATGAGGGCAAAACCGGATATACTCAAGGCCATGCTGGAGGTAGCAAAGATTCAAAGTACCGGTGCGTCCAATAGAATTGAAGGGATATTTACTTCGGACTCCAGGCTTGAAGAACTGGTTTCAAAAAAAGCAGAACCGATTAATAGAGATGAAGAGGAGATTGCAGGCTACAGGGAAGTTCTTAATACAATACATGAAAATTACGATTATATAACATTAAAGTCAAGTGTAATTTTACAATTACACAGAGACCTTTATAGTTTTCATCCATTGAGCAATGGGGGACGATATAAAAATCAAGACAATATTATTGAAGAAGTTGATGAAAAGGGAATTCGCAGAATTCGGTTTAAACCATTATCTGCTTTTGAGACGCCAGAAGCAGTAGAGAAATTATGCAGTGCTTATAATGAGTCTATTAATGATGGAAGAATTGACCCATTAATTTTAATTTCAAAGTTTGTATTAGATTTTCTAAGTATTCATCCCTTTAATGATGGTAATGGAAGAATGAGCAGACTCATAACACTTTTACTTTTATACCAGCAAGGCTATATTGTAGGAAAGTATGTCAGTGTAGAGATGTTAATTGAAAGCACCAAGGAAAGTTATTATGAAACCCTTCAAGAAAGTTCAATAGGCTGGCATGAAAATGAGAACAATTATCTACCTTTTGTAAAGTACTACTTAAGTATTTTATTGAAGGCCTATAGGGACTTCTCTGATAGGGTAGAAACCGTAGCTGTAGATAAAATGGGTAAATCAGAAAGAGTGAAAGATATTTTTGATAAGAAGGTTCATAAACTTTCAAAGAGAGAGATTGCAGACATTTATCCGGATATCAGTGTCACAACCATTGAAAAAGCACTTTCGGATTTACTGAAAGAGGGATACATCAAAAAGGTTGGATCTGGTAGAGGAACCGCCTATATTAAAATCAATAGGGACGGTTCTTTTTGGTAATCAATAGGGACGGTTCTTTTTGGTAATCAATAGGGACGGTTCTTTTTGGTAATCAATAGGGACGGTAATCAATAGGGACGGTTCTTTTTGATTTTTGTAAGAATCTGAATTAAAAGAGAAGGTTCTTAATGATTATTGCTCTATTTAAAAACAATTATAAAAAAATAGAATTAAATGAAAGTGGTCAAAAAGAACCGTCCCTCATGATTGGTCGTCCCTCATGATTTAGTCTCTCATGATTTAATTAAACTTCTAGTTATTAAAATTTTAATTTTTTTGAAGCATTGTCAGAGCTTTAAAAAAAAGTTAAAATTAGTAATGTAGGAGGCTGTTTATGCTAAATTATAAATCACTTAAAGAACACGTTTACGAATATATATCAAATCAAATAAGGGATGAAGCACTTAAACCTGGAGAAAAAATAAATGAAAATGTAATCTGTGAAACTTTGAAAATTTCTAGAACCCCTGTGCGTGAGGCACTGATTCAGATGGCAAACGATGGATACATAGAGCAGATTCCAAGAAGGGGCTTTGTAGTTAAGAGTATATCTTTAGAGAGGGTTCATAATATTTATGAAATTCTAGGAGCTCTAGAGGCTCTAGCAGCGACACTTAGTCTT